>JACDOC010000028.1 GCA_017656295.1 Bacillus sp. (in: firmicutes)
ACGCTAACATTATTGCCAGGAATTCGTGAGTGTTTTCCTTATTTTTTGGGTTAAATCACAAAATGTGGTGATGAATCCAAACTTTTTATCAAAACAACATTCCTGTAGAAGTGATGGGACGAGTAGGAAGTGTATATGCGTTTGTCGAGGCCTTACTCGTCATTGTGACAACTGCCATTTTTGGAGCAGTCGCTCAAATAGTTTCCATCCGAATAATCGTAATAATGGGGACACTAATTATGTTAGTCATGACAATATTCCTCAGTATCATTCTCTTACACCCATACAAGAGCAACTTTCATCCTACCGCTAAGACTAGACACCATCTATAAATCGAAAGTGAGGGACAAAAGTGAGGGACAGTCCCGCACTGCTTTAAAGCATTGAGGGACTGCCCCCAAAAAATGTCCCCAAAAAATCAGTCCCATATTTAACTATCTTGAGAAACTCTCTCTACTTTCGTTTGTTTCGACTTTACTAATGTTAACGCCATGCCGCTATATATAAGAATCATTCCGACATTTTGTAATGCATTTGGACGAAAGCCGAGGAAAAGCGTATCTAGTAAAATCGCAACGGCAGGGTCAAGGAACACGAGAACCGAAATGATTTTAGTAGAAAGATTACGAACACTATCAAAGAATAACAAATACACGATTCCTGTATGAACAATTCCAGTTGTGGTCACAGCCAACCAATTGGAGGCTGTTAGATGATGAAATTCTTCAAGATGGATCAAGGGAAGTAACAAAATGACACCTAACCCCGTTTGAATAAACGTCGTTGCGTAGGGACTTAACTTTTGAATACCTTTACTGAGCAAAGTGGTCATAGCGTAAAATAGCGCGGCTAAAAGCCCCCATTTGATTCCAGCCGAAACCCCTTGACCACGAAAGCTTTCTGCATTGAGATCTGATATAAAAACGGTTCCTATAAAACAGAGGATTATGGACGTCACCGACAGAAGGGTTAAGCGTTCACGATAAAAGATGGCTCCTAAAATAAGTACAAGAACAGGAGCTAGGTGATAGACAGAAATGGCAACGGTGATAGATGTATTTTCAAATGACTTGAATAAAAATACCCAGTTAAACACAAGGAAAAAGCCACACGCAAGCGCTTGAAGCACTTCTTTTTTACTCCACTGTTCCGCCTTATATTTATCTGTAAGCAACCAAAATAGTATTAAAAAGACAGTCGCACTTATACAACGAACAAAAACTAATTCATAAGAACGCAAGTCTGTAAGAACGGTAAAATAACCAATCGAACCAAAAATAACCATTGATACAACCATTTTTAACGTCGCGTGTGTTTTGGCACTCAAGTTGGCTTGGTGAATACCCATAGTCTATTGACCTCCTGAGGAACAATCGCTTTGACACTTTAAAGGGGTGCGGGACTGTCCCCTTTATGTACTTTGCCTACATAAAATCCAAAGATAATTAATATTGATGGGATTATAGAAAATAAATAGCCGAGTTTTAACCCCAATTCTTCACTTATATTAGTGAATGAGTAAGGAATCCAAATAAAAGAGGTATAACCAACAATATGATAAAGGAAATATAAATTCCCTAATTGTAATGTTAAAAAACTAATAGCCCAAATACACAAGCCTAATCCTAAAAAGAAAAAGGTTGAGCATAACACCTCTTTCGCTTGAAACCATTTTGGGAGAAAAGAGCTTAGTAATAAATATCCTATTATATTAAAAAAGAAGAGAAATAAAGATAGTTTGATTACTTCCGAATGCGTCCGATCATTAAGAGTAGCTAAAAATAAAGTTAACGAAATCCCACCCATAAATAAATGAATGGGTAATGTAGAAAATAAATATCTTATAATTGCCATCCACTCACTCACTTTCGTTGTTTAATATTTTAAAGGACCGCGGGACTGTCCCTCACTACTTTAAAGAGTTAAATTACCCATCCCATACCTATTTAATAATCGGAGTGGATACCCCTTCTACCCAATCATAAATGAAGGGTGCTTGATGAGGATTGATGTTTGGGGGTAGTTCGTTATTATGTAAGAAGCGTAATTCTCGGCTTTCGTTATTTCTTTTTAGCTCTCCTTCAAATTCCCTGACGTGAAAAATGATTTGAATACTATACACTTTATCCCCATTGGCATATTGGGTGAGTCCTTTTTTACCTGAATATAAACCGAACAATTGAGGATGATAGATTTTTAGATTTGTTTCCTCATAGACTTCTCTTTCTAAAGTTTCTAAGAACGTTTCGCCAATTTCCATAACTCCACCAGGTATTCCCCAAACATCCGCGTCCGTTCGATGTTGTAATAATATACGACCATATTCATCTTCAATGATCGCACCACACCCAACGGTTAACAGTGTTTCATGACCAATCATCCTTCGCATAGTTTGAATGTAATCGTTCATGACAAGTTCCTTGCTCCTTTTTATATAATTAGAAAGAAGTGAAAATATTGTACGAATGTTCATGATTTTTAATGTAAAATTATCCCCATTGTATCTCTTTTTAGGAATGGTTATGATCTTAAATTCCATTTTACTCCATCCCGTTCAGTTTTGGTATGTTTTATCACTTTAAATGAGTGAGGGACAGTCCCGCGATGCTTTAAAGCATCGCGGGACTGTCCCTCACCCTAACCTTACTACCATACTAAAGTATGAAAGTAGTCTTAGGTTGAGATTTAGGACTTGGCTATTTTTCTTTTTATCCTGATAATGGAAAGAAGGAGTTATTTCGATTGGCTAAGGATTGAAGGTTGAAAAGGCACGGCCTTTGTTTCCTTGCAATCGGAATGAATGTGGGTTCTTTTATGAGAGAGGAGTGACTAAATGGAGACATATAAAGAAGCTTTGACGAAGCAGAAATCTGTTGAAGCTGCCGATTCAGAGAGTGAAAAGAGAACGAAACGACCGCTCGTGCTGGCATCTGTGATGCTGGCGATGTTTATGGCGGCGGTGGAAGCGACGATCGTGTCCACAGCGATGCCCTCCATTGTTGCAGAAATTGGTGGGTTTTCGAAGTACAGTTGGATTTTTTCCGCGTACTTATTAATGAATGCCGTGACGGTTCTTATTTACGGTAAGCTTTCCGATCTGTTTGGCCGTAAACCCATCTTAAACATAGGAATTACTTTTTTCTTGATCGGTTCCATTTTATGCGGCACCGCTTCGACCATCGAAGCCTTAATTTTCTTCCGTATCATCCAAGGCTTTGGTGCAGGCGCAGTCATGCCGATTGCTTCCACCATTGTTGGAGACATCTACACGAAAGAAGAGCGAGCAAAAATTCAAGGATACTTGTCTAGCGTTTGGGGCATTTCCGCCATCATGGGTCCGGCATTAGGCGGAATGTTAGTCGAATATGTGAGCTGGCGATTTGTATTCTGGATTAACATACCAATTGGCCTGTTAGCCATGCTAGGGGTCACGTTATTTTTACACGAAAACATCCAAAAGAAAAAACCGAATATCGACTATATCGGCGCATTACTTATGTTTCTTTCCATAAGTACGTTGATGATTGTTTTAGTTGAAGGCGGTGTTCATTGGGCTTGGTCATCCGCACCTGTAATCACCCTACTAATCGTGTCAGCTACAGCGTTTCTATTTTTTATCATCCAAGAACGTCGCGCCAACGAACCGATGATGCCCTTTGATATTTGGAAAGAACGGTCTATTTTGATCGCCAATATCACCTCTTTAACAACAGGGGTGATGTTAATCGGTATCTCATCTTTTTTACCAGCGTTTGTACAAGCGGTCATGGAACAATCACCGATGGTTGCCGGATTTACATTAACCACCATGTCCATTGGGTGGCCGATCGCCTCGACACTTGCTGGACGCTTACTATTAAAAATTGGCTTTCGTGCCACTTCTATTCTTGGTGGGGTCTCCTTAATCATCGGAAGCATCATTTTTTTAACACTTTCAGGGGATGATGGACCTGTTCATGCGATGGTCGGTTCCTTTTTCATTGGGGTCGGCATGGGGCTTTCCACCACTTCCTTCATTGTCTCGATTCAGTCCACGGTTAGTTGGGAACGACGAGGAATCGCCACCGCCTCCAATATGTTTATGCGTAGCCTCGGCAGCACAGTTGGCGCGGCCTTATTAGGTGGTATTTTAAACGGATCGCTTCAAGATTTTATAAAAGAAAACAGGCTACAAAATAAGGTCAATATCGACTCGACCAACATCTTATTGGACCCCCACGGCACAGAGCAGTTAAGTGAACAGACCATCTCTGTGCTTAAAAATGGTCTAAGCCTGTCCCTTCATCATGTCTACTGGGGCGTTTTTACCTTTGCGTTAATTAGTTTTGTTCTGATTCTGTTATTGCCAAGTAACAAAAGAGTGTAGGATACATGTCCTACCATTGTGGGGACAGTCCCTCAACAGAGTAATACGTTAAAGGAATGAAATGAAATGAACATCATCTACCATACAAATCAACTAAAAAAAGCGTTAACCAATCATCATTCGCATGTTTGCTTCTCTATTCAAGATATACCTACCTATTTAAAAAGTTTTCAATTTCCTCAAGATACATTATGGTTAGAGAGTTACCATCAAAACACAAGGAAAGCACTAGCTATTTTGAACGCATTTCTTGCCAAGATAAAAACTAAAGCAAAACTAGGATTTAATAGCGTATGGAACGACAAGGAGCTCATCCATTACGTTCAACAATATCACCACCTATTTGACGAAATCGTAATCGTACCACTAGGGAATACGTTGAAGAGGTTATGGACAGAGAATTTAAACCATCTGATGACTCAGCTTTCCATGGTCCCTAAAGAAAAACTCATCGTGGATATTGAGATTTACCCTAAAACGGTGCTTAACGATCTCTCTATGTACCGTCAAAAATTGAACTATTTAAACAACCTTCAATTAAAATCCGTAGCTGGTGTCGGGAATTATCTTTATCAATCAGAAAAGGATATTACGGGGAACGATATCAAGGAGTTAGTTCACCTGCTAAAAGAAGGAAACCTAACATATATGATGGTACATAATCGATTTTTAGATTTGTACGGAAGTTATTTATAAGCATTAATAATCACCTATCAAATTCTATTGGTATTCTATAAATCAGGAAGTACATCAACATCATTTCCATAAATGAAAAAAAGGGCCTCCATTTCTAGAAGCCCTTTTTTCATATAACCCAAGACGTTTTTTACAAACTATACTCCACATTCCTCTTCGTCACTTTCATTAACGCTTTTACATATAAAAGAATCGGGAAGCCTAATGAAGTAAATAAGGCTAATAAACTAAAGATCAATAAATGATTCCCATAGCCTAGCTGTTCAAGCATCAGTCCACCGATTCATGGACCAATTGCGCCTCCAATGGCGGTAAAGCTCATGGAACCGAAATATAATCCTTTCATATGTTGTGGCGCGATTTGGTCAATAAATAAGTCGGTCATCGTAAACATCATGACTTCTCCAACAGTTAATACGAACATGGAGACAAATAGCATAGGAACTGAAGTAAATAGACCAAATCCTAATAGTCCTAATGAAACGGTTAAAATACCACACATAATGGACGTAAGCGCCGAATACCGCTTACCAATTCTTGAGACTGGGTATTGCATGACAAGCACGGTGATTGCATTAAATACAATTAAATAAGAAAAAAGCTTTACCCCATCTTCAAATTGGGATAAATATTGCGGAATCGTTGAGTTAAATTGCGAATACCCAGTGATTCCGAGAATCATTCCAATGACGGCAAACAAGAACACCCGGTCGTGACTTAATACGTTGATGGCTTTACGAAGAGTTACTCGTTCGGTCGTCGCTACGTTCCCTTGTTCAATTTTATAGTGAGCAAACATCATGATGAGTAGAATAAAATAGAGAAAATAGACAGCTGCTGTCACAAAAAATGCCGCTGTCGATGACGAACTGCCAATTTTCAGCCCGACTAGCGGTCCTACCGCTGCCCCCACATTAATCGCCGCATATCGTAAATTAAAAACGAGCAATTTATTTTCTTGTTTCGTTACTTTAGACAACA
The DNA here is from genome assembly GCA_017656295.1 of Bacillus sp. (in: firmicutes). NCBI lineage: Bacteria > Bacillati > Bacillota > Bacilli > Caryophanales > Bacillaceae > Bacillus > Bacillus sp. (in: firmicutes). The sequence goes on from JACDOC010000028.1 coordinate 6,044, forward strand.
ACGCTCGAGAGGATGGTTCAAAAAACGAGCGGCTTAACCCGTTTAATGCATTTAATAGGAAAAAGATGAAGACTGCCTCCGCAGTTGCAAAGCCAATAAAGATAAATCCCCACATAAAGAGCGAAATCTTCATCACTTTCTCCCGACCAAATCGATCGGAAAAATATCCTCCAAAAAAACCGCCAAATAGCCCTACGATGGAACTAATTCCAATAATCGCTCCCGTAGCAGACGGGCTAACCCCTTTTACATTCGTCAAATAAATCGCTAAAAACGGAATCGTCATAAACGTCGCCATTCTCGCAAACAACGTTCCAATAATAATTGTAAGACTTATAGGATGAATTTTTTTTGCCCTCATAACGGTTTCCTTTCACACTTTAAAGTATCGCGGGACTGTCCCCAAAAAATCAGCCAACGAATACAACGTATATCCGCCTCTCCCAATGGTTGTTTTTGCTGTGATCATGGAGTTTAAGATAGCTTCTTCAGTGGCATCGGCAACAGCAATAAAGGCTTGGTCGATGTCGGTTTCATGAATGGTTTCCATCGTCAGTAATGAAAGGGTTGGGAAGTGCGGTTGTTTAGTAGCAGTCGAAAAACCAATCACAAGATCTCCGCTTCCGTTACCAAAATAGGAACCGGTTCGACTTAACCCGACAGAGGCCCGTTTCATAATCCGTTTCAGCTGTCGTTCCGATACCGGTAAATCCGTAGCAACGACAATAATAATTGAACCTTGATCTTCTATTTTATGCGGCGGAGGAACGACTGAACTTAACTTCTTCCCTACTGGCTCACCATTTAATCGAAAATCTTTCATGAGCCCAAAATTCGAAAGCACCAACACCCCGATTGTATATGTACCATGAGACATCTCTAATAAACGAGACGAAGAGCCAATACCTCCTTTAAAACCAAAGCAAGCCATTCCCGTTCCCGCTCCGACACTCCCCTCGTCAAAATCGACAGACGCCCGCTCTAACGCTTGGAACACGTGCTCCTCTTTCACAAATCCCGCTCGGATATCGTTTAACAACATATCATTACACTCACAAACGATTGGGTTCACCGTTCCAGTCGTCCGGCCGATTTCCGGGTTTTGCTCTAACATGTATTTTACAAGCGCGTTCGTACAAACACCGACACTAAGCGTATTCGTTAATATAATCGGCGTTTCAATCGTACCGAGCTCATCTATTTGAATCGTTCCGGTCGTTTTTCCAAACCCATTAATCACATAGGTAGCCCCTAGCACCTTTTCTTTAAACAAATTCCCTGGATGCGGAACAATCGCTGTTACCCCTGTTTTCATATCGCCGTCATCGAGGGTCGTATGCCCAACGGTGACGCCTTCCACATCCGTAATGGAATTCCTTTTTCCTGTTTTCATTGAGCCAATCACAACACCATAGTCCCGTATTTTTCGTTGCGTAGCCATGTCTGCCCCCATACTCTTTTATCGTTCCAACGATTCACTTAATCGTGTAGATGATACGTATTGTATAATGTCTGCCAACAAATGTATAGATATTTTTCTATATTCTGACAAAAAAGATTCCAAATCCTGTCATTATTAAAAATTTAATCAAATAAATGACTTAAAAAACTAATTAACTTCATATTGGGAATAAGAAAATAAGGGGAACTTATATTTCTTTTTCTAAGCAATAGTGAAGTTTCCCTTGATATTCTACTTCCTTAAATATCTTGTAACCTAATTTTGACCAAAACCTTAATCCACGTTCATTTTGTTTATGTACAGCAAGTCGTAATATCTTCTTGTTCATTTGTTTAATCATATTCTCAAAAGACTGATAAACGAAAGTAACAGTTCCATTTCCTTGATACTTTTGATGAATGATAAACAAGCTGATCCACGTTAGGTTATCAGATGGATTTTCTAAGCAATAATCTATTAGACCAATATACGCATCATTTTGTTTAACTAATAAGCGTTCTGTATTCAATCTCCTTACACTCTAAATATTCATTACGAATATCTTCTTCATCGATTTTTTTCTCTATTTTTGAAATTATGTTATAGGCTGGATTAGAGTTCATGATGTCTAATTCCACTTCTAGCTTACTAATTTCGTTTTTCTCAAAAACAATCATTTTGTCCTTACCTCTCTATTAATCCCCTTTTTTTGACATAAACATATTTTATCATATATTGGTAATATTTACTTTATGTAAACTCGGATAAAAAATAACATAAGGATGGCGACATCACGTCACCACCCTATCATTTAACGTAAAACCAATACTATAGTTATTTTGAATCCAACCCTGAATTCAATATTTCTTACCTTCATCACGGTTCTCTTTCACACTTTAAAGTATCGCGGGACTGTCCCCTAAAAAACAATCCATTGAGCGATTTCATAATATACAGGTATTCCGATAACAAGGTTAAACGGGAAAGTAACTCCTAATGATAATCCTAAATAAATCGAAGGATTTGCTTCTGGGACAGAAGTTTTTAATGCCGCTGGTGCAGCAATATAAGAAGCACTTCCTGCTAGAACCCCCATTAATGTACTTCCGCCTAAAGATAGATGGGCAAGACTCCCTACGAAAACGCCTAAACTTCCAAAAAGAAGCGGAGCACCTAATCCAAACAACAGTAATTTGAAACCGTGTTTTTTCACTTCTGGCAGACGCTTACCTGCAATCAATCCCATGTTCAATAAGAAAAGAATTAACACACTATTATATAAGTCTATAAATAATGGTTTAACCGTTGGTACAGCACGTTCTCCAAGGACCAATCCTATTAATAAACTTCCTAACAGCAGCAATATACTTTTTCCAAATATACTTTCTTTAATGACTTCTTTATCAATTAGCTTTGCTGATGCTGGAATAAACTTCATGCTTTGATAGGATATTTCTGGTATATCCCTGTTTTTTTCTATGATATTTAATAACAGTAATGAAACTAAGATTGCAGGACTTTCCATTAGCACGACTAAAGCATTCATAAATCCTTCATAAGTTGTTCCACTTTTCTCAAGAAACGTGATGGCAGCTCCGTAGGTAACAATACTGATCGATCCATAAGTTGCAGCTAGACCAATAGAATTTTTTAGATCCATCTTCATTAATCGTAAAATAATGAGTGTTATCAAAGGAATGATGACTCCTAAAAATAATGTACCAAAAATGGGGCCAATAACAGATTCAATGGAATAATGGGAAAGTTCAATTCCCCCTTTGAGTCCAATAGCAATTAACAGATAAATACTTAGTCCTTCACTTAATCCGTCTGGAAATTTTAAATTTGATTTAAATAAGGAAGCCATAATTCCTAATACGAAAAACAACACGACTGGTGATAATAAATTTTGTATGATAATTTCTGACATGGTAGCCCTCCTTCAAGCATTATTTTCAAATAAAAAAACCGACAATTTCAGAACGAACGGTTTTTGTTAACCGTGTTTTCTGAAAATTGTCGGTTTATCTTCAACTAACCACATAGGTTCTTTGAAGATCTCCCTTATATATTTATTTTTTATTTTAAAATTTTTTCTCAAGATTATTAAATAATTTAAATACCATTACTCGTTCTCCTGTACGAGTGCTGATATCGGTGAAAAAACTTTTTACTTCTTCTCCAGTAATCGTGAGAATAATTTCCTTTAAATCCTCTATCCCTGATTCAACTAAATCAGAACGAATCCTCTTTATAGATAACATTCCTTCTTTTGTTTCACAAACTGAATATTCAGCAGGTGTTAAAATACCTTGTAAATTCACAATGATCATATCTCGTAAAATATCTGTCTTAACTGATAATGAACCTCGTCCGAGGAATTCTTTTTCCCATTGAGTGATTGCTTTACTTATTTCTGCTTCAATAAAGCCTTTTGATTTGTTCATATTCATCTCCTCAAAAACTTAGATGCCAAAAGAGGTCCAATTGTTCACTTTATACATCCATTCCTAGTGTATCAGCTTTAGGGTCAAAGGGGACCTCATAGGACAGGTTCAATCATTTGAATCAGTATGAGAAAATGAAGTGCTTTTTCATCCTGCCAATTTTTGATTAACAGTATGCTAAAGCACAGAGTTTATAAAGTTCATAAGAATTTCATCGGTTAAAATTTAATTATACTCTATATTTTAATATAAAATGTGTCAATATGAAACGAAAAGATTTATTTCCATTTTTTACAATTCAACCATCTTGTCATTCACAAAAAGGAATGCGTTCAATTGATGAACGATTCCCTTTGTTAGTTTTAGTGATTTGCAAAAATTCAACTTGATACCGATTAGAAAGGTTACAACAGGATATTATTTCAATATTTCATTCTAAATTATCTTGATAAAAGAAAAATAAATAAGAAAATACCTGTATAAAACAATATTCTTTCATTTTTATTCCCTTTTCTCTCGATCAAAGCGTATAAGGAAAAAACAATGATCAACGAATATTAAGGCTTAAATATCATGATTTTTTAATTCTACCTTCCATCATTTCATCATTGATTCCATTTTGATATGAAAGGTTCTCCTTATACGATCATTGATTGACTTTACATTCTTCTACAACTATTAGTTCAATCCTTCTTCCTTTTAACAACTCAAAGGAAGTTGTAACAAATGAATAAAGAATAAATAAAAGGGTGCCTAAATAGACACCCTAAACTTTATATACTTTGTGCGATTTCATAGACTCAAAAAGTATTCATAGATTCGGGGAAGATTTCTCACATTCCTTTACTTCTGCTTGAAGCTGTAACAATCCATTCCCTTGTTCCTTCTTACTGTATCCTAAGGAAACTGTATGTTGAATTAACAATTCATATACTTCTGGTTCGGTAGGGGTCCGTTTGTTCTCTGCCTCGAACTGCTGGATTAAAAGAGCTACTGCTCCAGATACATGAGGTGTCGCCATCGAAGTACCTGTCAATACTGCAAACTGATTCGTTGGATAGGTAGAAAGGATTTTTTCACCTGGAGCCAATAAGTCGATTTCATCATTCGTATTACTAAAACGTGATAAACGTTTGTTTAGGTCAACAGATCCTACTTCTACAACTTCTGAATAAGCACCAGGATAGCTATACTCATTTGTTGTTCCATCGCCATCTCCTTCATTACCTGCCGCACATACTACTACTATATTTTGTTTAACAGCCTCTTGGATTGCTTTATGGAGCTCTGGATTATCTTCTGGTCCTCCTAATGACATGGATATAACTCGTACCTTTTCTCCATTTTTCCCTCTCCATTTGGTAGCATATTGAATGGCTTTTGTAACGGATTCTACTGTACCTTCTCCATTTCCATTTAACACCTTCAAAACAAGCAGTTTTGCCTTTGGGGCTACCCCTACAACTCCTTGGTCATTTTCTGTAGCAGCAATTGTGCCACAAACATGTGTCCCGTGACCATTGTTATCGAGAAATACGTTAGGATCTCCTCCGTAATCCTCAGTAAAGTTATAACCACCAATAATACGCTCTTGTAAATCAGGATGACCTGTCTGACAACCTGTATCAATTACAGCAACCACTATATGATCCCCATAGTACCCTTTTTTCCAAAAAGCTGGTGCTTGTATCAGTTCAACTCCCGGAGGTATCTCTTTTGTATCCTTCCTGACTTCTTCTAACTTGTACGGGATTAATTTAATTTTTGACAAGTACATCCTCTCCCTTTTCGGAATATTTGTATTCCTTCAAGTCCATTCTAAGAAGTCATATATTATATATTCTATTTTTTGTATTAAATTACCTTCTTTTACGAACTAACATTCTGCAATATAAAAAAATCAACTTCGAACCGTGCTTGTTCATTTATACAAACGTTTAATTAAAAAATGAATATACACAAAGAGAGTTTTCCTGCTTCATAATGGTACCCTTTTAATGGGGAGTTCTCATTCCATAACCTCTTCCACGCTTGACTATTGGTCTCGGTTCGGATAGAAAAACTCATACGTGATTGTTTCCCCCTCTATTGTGATGGTAACTTCTTCGTTTCCACTTGCTGACACAAACGTATGAGATTGATTTGTTGTAGCTTTTTTCTCCCAATTGCCCTCTTCTATTTTTTTAATATAAGCATTAAAGGCCTCAATCGACGCCCCTTCCCAATGATACACTTCTTTATTTGGAGAAATGGAAATGGGCTCTAGTCCGACAGGGTAAATTAATGTCCCGTAACCGTGTGTCACATAAAGCTGGTCGGTATCTGTATAAGGCTTTATCCCTTCAATTCGTAGCGTAGAAACGGCTTGAAAAATTTCAGCATGGTCAAGCTTAGGATATTCAAAAGTAAAATAAATGACTTTTTCGTCAGTCAATGGAATAAAGAAGTGGTATCGGATTAACACGTCCATCATTTTTACATGCTCAATATACATAGATGTCGGATAGGGGAAATTTTCAAGTTTTTTATACACAAACATCGGTACACTATGAATGATCCGATTCATTTCTTCTTCCGTTATTTGCTGGACAGCTCCAACCTGCACCGCTGCTTGACCTTCACGATATAGTGCCAAACCATGATCTGCATTTTTACTATATACATCTTTCAAATCCCAACTGAACTGCTTATCACCTATACTCATTCCTTCTGAAAATTGTGGTTGAGTGCTTTCCAGCAGAAGGAATAACAGAAAACTTCCGCAAATAAGGAGGAGCAAACCAGTAGCTAAAATGTTTTTCCATGGAATAAAACTCTTTCGGGAGCGATCAGGGTGATGTTGAATGGATTCCCAAATTCTCTTTCTCATCGCTTCTTTTTGATTACTTGTTGGCTTCAGTTGTTGAAGTAGCTTCCACTGATCATCAAAATGTTTGCTCAACATGCCCACCACCTTCTAACCCGTTTATTTTTCTAAGTAATTTCATCGCTCTAGATAACGTTTTACGAACTTTTGCCTCGGACCAGTCAAGAATCTGAGCAATTTCTTTTGTCGAACATTCCTCCACCTTCTTCAAAAGAATCACTATTCGGTAATTAGGTTTTAGTTGTTGGATAGCTGTCAATAGTTGTGTTACTGCTTCTTTATGTTCGATCATTTGTTCTACATTGAAGGAAGATGGAATGTCCCTCTCCATCAAATTCATTGAAAATAACCTTCTCCGCTTTCTTTTACGTATTTCATCTAGAACCAAATGCTTGGCAATACTGAACAACCACGTTTTTACGTTTGAGCGTTGATCAAATCGATCATAGGCCGTATATGCCCGAACAAACGTGTCATGAACAAAATCTTCACAGCATTGTTTGTCTCCCAACATAAATAAAATAAACCGATAAATGTCATCGTAGTACGTTTCGTACCACTCCATCACGAGACGTTTCCTGTCTTTGTTCAACCTCATCACCACCTGTTTTCCTCTTCTAATTAATCAGTCGTACGAAAAGGAAATTTGTGACACCGATTACAAATAATAAAAAAATACGATACCTACTATTGAGGCATCGCGTCCTTTTGCTGATTGAGCTATAAATGTGTCTAACTAGTTTGTTTAATCACTCCATTAAGTGTTGATCGGTATCTGCTTGTTCTCTAAATATGAAATTTCTATATTAAATTCCACATTCCTTCTTTAAGGTAACTTCAGCTGAAAACCAATGCTCCAAAAAATAAAAACTTTAACAATTTAAAGCGGAGCGGGACTGTCTCTTAAGAATAGATTCATGCCGAGATAATTTAGGGAAGTTTTATATAATCCTCTCTTTTGATTATTGCTATGGACTCATAATGTAACCGTCAAGTAGAAATCAACAGTTTTTAATAATTAAGACTCAACAGTTTTCGACAATTAAGATTCAACAGTTGGTTCATTGAATAATGCTTTTCGGTATTTCATTTTTATGCTGTTTTGCTCCTCACTTAACGTCAAAATCTCACTACGATGAAGGAGACGATCTAATATGGCTGTCGTTAAAGTTTTGTCACCCAGGAATTTCCCCCATTCTCCTGGACCTTTATTAGAGGTTAATACGAATACACATTTGTCATACATTTCGTATATAAACTGAAAGAATGAATGAGCGTCTTGTTGCTCATATGCCATATACATGACATCATCAAAGACGTCCACTTTATGACGCTCTGCTGAATGAAGGATATCCTGAATCATTTCTTCATCGGTTGTGCCCGACTGCAAATACATAGTAGTATGGTCAAATCTTGTATAAAAATTATCCAAATAAAAGATATGGCTTTCTCCGATAATAAGCATGCCAACAAATATGATACAAAAACTAATAATATACCTAATGGCTTTCAAATAAACCCCTCCGCCGCTATTAATGATTGTTACTCAATATATTTTCTTCATAGACTTTCATGTGTATATTAGTAATTTAGAAAATTTTTCGAGTTAATTTCCTTATTGTTAGATAAAGAACTTGAGAAATAAGAAACAGCCCTTCCATAGAACATTTTCATTTAAAATTAAAAAATAATACCCATATTGTTTTACCATGGAACTCTAATATTAACTCTCTAAATCACCTATGAAAATGTGTTCTGTAATAAATGCATTCCGGCAGTATTATCAAAAGCTATTTATAAAGAAAAAAGCAACAATTCGAACATTGCTTTTTCCAATTTATCTTATTCGGAAATTTGTACGCTAGGAGAACTTCAACCTAAAAAAAGTCGAATTCCTTACTATGCTAAGGTTCCGACTTTTTAAAAAAGGGTTCTTAACAGTTATAAAAATTGACTAGTACTAGTTTCTCCTAGTTGAATTTTTCCCTTAACCTGCTTTAACGTCGCTACTATAAGAAAGCTAACAATCACTAATAAGAGCCATGAACTCACCTTTCCAAAATGAACAAGACTCCATGCATCGGTTTGGTTTGGATATTCCCAAGCTCCAAAGAACGTTGCGATATTTTCGGCTATCCATATAAAAAATCCGATGAGCACAAAAGAAAGTGCGAGTGGCATACGGTAACGAGTTCCATCAACCTCGTATGTGACCCACGATTGCCAAAAGACGATAATTACAATTCCAGATAACCACCAACGAACGTCAATCCAATAATGGTGGGTGAAAAAATTCAAATAAATCGCAGCTGCAAGAGGTACAACTACCAAAAACGGTGGCCAATTAACCAGTTCAACCTTAAGCCTCCTCCATGCCTGGCAAAGATAACTCGCTACACTTGCGTACATAAATCCACTATACAAAGGCACTCCAAAAATTTTGAAATATCCTTCCTCTGGATAAGACCAGGAGCCCATATGTACCTTGAAAATTTCAAGAGCAAGTCCAATAAGGTGGAACAATGTGATAACCTTTAGTTCATCCCGTGTTTCAAGCCCAGAACGCACCATCCACCACTGCATCAGAAGACAGATGATGAGCAGCCAGTCATACCGTGGTAGGAAGGGAAGTGGCACGATTTTTGTAAAAGCCAAAGAGGCAAAAATAACGACAGGAAACAAACATGATAGGGCCTGCTCCCAACCAAAACGAACGAGTTGTTTTAGTGCTCTCATGATTTGTTCCTCCAAAGGTTTTTTCTGAATATATGAAAGTCCTGCTTAGTATAGTAGCTAGCTCACCGCCGAATAACTTTCTTTTCCTTTCAATGTTTCCTACTTTATTAATCTTGGGTGTCTTCATCACTTCGGTATTCTAAGATATCTCCAGGCTGACATTCTAAAGCCTTACAAATCGCCTCTAAAGTTGATAAACGAATCGCTTTTGCCTTTCCATTTTTCAATATAGAAAGATTAGCCATCGTGATTCCAACTCTCTCCGAAAGTTCTGTAAGGCTCATTTTCCTTTTAGCCAGCATCACATCAATATTGATGATAATTGCCATGTTATTCACCTCAGATCGTTAAATCATTTTCCGATTTTATATTGATGGCTTCTTGTAAAAGCCTTTGGAGAACAGCAGCAAAGACTGCAATCACCATTGAAGCAAAAATAACGACCAATCCGATTAATATGATACCTGGGGCATCGTCTAACTCCGCCAAGATGTAGAAGAATGGCATACCAACCACATATAAGCCACTGATTGTGATTGCACAATATTTTATTTTGTTTAAAGCTTTTACAGATATTTCCGAGAACGCTTTGTTCTTGTCAATATAACTTAAAAGTTTAAAAGCCTGATACAATGCAACGAAAAACGGTATCACTGATACATACATAATGATTAAAATGGGATATAGTATATGGGCATAATCTGGATTTACTGGATTATTAGCTAACCAAGGTAATCCAAATATACATAAAGTAAGAACTGGAGTTCCGATAATAAAAACAGCGATTTTTAAAAACAATGTTGATCTTTGTTTCATAAAAAGCACCTCACTAATTTATTTTTGAATAAATTTTAAAACAATATTTATCGTTTTACAATAAAAAGTTATTAAATATTGATAAAAATTTGTTGTTAAATTTGACCTAAAACTTGAAGTCGGGAAAAGCCTAACCATTGATCCTCATATAATTATAGAAGCATCTCTGCTTTCACAGAGATGCTTCTTAAAATTAGAATATCAAACACAGAAAACATCAAAAGAAGTATGGGCTTATTGTGCAACATCCCGTTAATTATAAGTATTTTCCTTTAAAATAACTGGTACGCTATTCCACAATATGTCCCGTTTGTTGAATAAAAAACTAAACGACTTTTTTATTTTTTAAATGACATTTTTATATTTTAAACAACTTTTTTATTACTCAACATTTTTTTCAACTGATACAAGGTGATAATCTGAATATTTTTCGTGTTTAATCACTTTAAAATCTGGTAATCCTAGTGATAAAGAAAGCATTTATGAATCCTCCTAATGTTTGTTTTAGTCGCTAACATTATTTCCAGGATTTTATAAATGCTTTCTTCTTTTTTGTCTAAATCACTGGTGATGAATCAATAAAAATAGGTAGGGTATTCTCAGTTTTGCGACCAAACAAATTGAGAAAGGATGACCCTACCTATGTCTAGTAGTATACCTAACTCTGACTTCGCAAATCAACTAGAAAATATGATTCGTGAGTTTGTCAAAGAAAAATTAGAGCTCATCATGAAAGAAGAAATCAAAAACTTTTTTGAAGTAGAACGGAAAGAGATTCATAACTCCAGAAATGGGTATTACACCCGTTCTTTGGATACAAAGTATGGAAAAATTGATCAGCTTCATGTTCCAAGAGATCGAAATGGGGATTTTCAAACCCAACTATTTGAACCTTATCAACGTCGCGATGGTTGGCTTGAAGAAGCGATTATTATAATGTACCAAAGTGGGATAAGCACTCGAGAAATCGGTAAATTTATTGAACGAATTCTTGGTTCCAGTTACTCCCCAACCACGATAAGCAATATTGACCTTACACAAAATTCTTGACGGTACCTCTAGTCCTTTAATGGTACTCATCATGAAGAACATTCACCCTTTACAAATACTCACTCAATTGTTACTGTTAATGCGCAAAAATAAAAACACACGCCCGGAGTATAATTCTTTCACTCCGAAACGTGTGTTTTTCACTTTTTAACACTTTAAAGCAGAGCGGGACTGTCCCCTAAAATTACTCCACCGTCACGGACTTCGCTAAGTTACGCGGTTTGTCGACATCGCAGTCACGATGTAGAGCCGCATAATAAGCAATAAGTTGTAACGGAATGACAGAGATAAGAGGTGTTAGCATTGGATGTACTTCTGGGATGACGAAACGATCGTCTTCTGTTTCTAAGCCTTTCATGGAAATGATGCAAGGGTTCGCGCCGCGGGCAACGACTTCCTTGACGTTTCCACGAATGCTTAAGTTGACATTTTCTTGTGTTGCAAGCGCGATGACTGGTGTGCCTTCTTCAATTAACGCAATTGTACCATGCTTTAACTCTCCACCAGCAAAGCCTTCCGCTTGGATGTAAGAGATTTCTTTTAGCTTTAACGCTCCTTCAAGACCAACATAGTAGTCCACCGTACGACCAATGAAGAAGCAGTTGCGTGTTGTAGCTAAATATTCGCGAGCGATTTGTTCGAATTCTTCTTTCGCATCGCAAAGTACTTCCATTGCGTTGGCGATGATACCAAGCTCATGAACTAAGTCAAGCGATTGTACTTTGCCACGAGATTTTGCTGTAACGTCCGCTAAAATCGCAAGTACAGCTATTTGTGCTGTGTACGCTTTTGTGGATGCTACCGCAATTTCTGGTCCTGCATGAAGAAGTAACGTGTAATCCGCTTCACGAGATAGTGTTGAACCAGGAACGTTCGTAATCGTTAACGCTTTGTAGCCCATTTCTTTTACTTGAACAAGTACCGCACGGCTGTCTGCTGTTTCACCGCTTTGAGAAATGAAGATAAAGAGCGGCTTTTCAGATAGAAGCGGCATGTTGTAGCTAAATTCGCTCGCCACATGAACTTCTACCGGAATGTTCGCCCATTTTTCAATGAGCTGTTTTCCGACAAGACCGGCATGGTAGCTTGTTCCGCACGCTACGATATAGATGCGGTCCGCATCGTTCATCGCTTGGATGATTTCTTCGTCAATGGTTAATTCGCCGTTTTCGTTTTGGTATGCTTGAATAATTTTACGCATGACTAACGGCTGCTCGTCGATTTCTTTTAACATGTAGTGCGGATACGTACCTTTTTCGATGTCAGAAGCATCAAGCTCCGCAGTGAACGGATCGCGAGTGATGACTTCTCCTTCTAAGTTTTTAATCGTGACTTCATCTCTTTTCACGATGACCATTTCTTTATCCATTAGTTCAACGAATTGGTTTGTCACTTGAAGCATCGCCATCGCGTCACTTGCCACAACGTTAAATCCTTCTCCTAAACCGACAAGTAATGGGCTTTTATTTTTCGCAACATAAATCGTTGTATCGTCTTCTGCATCGATTAACGCTAACGCATAAGAACCTTTTAATAGCGTAAGAGTTTTACGGAACGCTTCCTCTACGCTTAGTCCATCATTTACAAATAGCTCAACAAGTTGAACAATAACTTCTGTATCCGTATCACTTTTTAACGTAACATCTTGTAAGTATTCACGTTTTAAAATCGCATAGTTTTCGATAACCCCGTTATGAACAAGCGTAAAACGTTCGGATGCGCTTTGATGTGGATGAGCGTTTAAGCGGTTTGGTACCCCGTGTGTTGCCCAGCGTGTATGACCAATACCTACCGTTCCTTCAACGCTTGGATCCACAATATTACGAAGGTCCGCAATGCGTCCTTTTTCTTTAAAAACGTGCACACCTTCTGCATTTTTCACCGCAATACCTGCAGAATCGTATCCTCGATATTCAAGCTTTTCTAATCCTTTTAATAAAATTTCTTTCACATCTTGTTGTCCAATATATCCAACAATACCACACATAGATTCTCTTCCTCCCTAAATTTGGGGGCAAGAGGCTGGGGGCGCTCTTGCCCCCTTATCTCTGTATTTTTTTGTTCACGCATTTCCTTCCCTTTGTGCACCGAGTTGCCTCGATGTTTTAAGAAAGGAAAATCGGTTGTGCGTGGCAACCGGGAGGCATCCGCCGAACAATCGATCAACCTCCTCCTCGTCAACTAAGCCGTGTGTGTCGTCCCGTTAGCGGCTTAGTCCGGGCGCTTTAAAACAAACTAATTACCCACTACCCACCTTTCTATTTTTGACTAAACATGAACTCAAACGTAATCATACACTACTGGTTTTTTTTTCGTCAACTATTTTTACAAATATTACAATTGACAGAAATCTAAGAAGTGATTTGTAACTGCTTACATTCTAGCGTATGCAACAGAAGGAAAGGAGTTCATTTTTTAAAAGACCATATTTTTTTCTATGTTTCCGACTTGTATGGACCTTCAAAGGAATGCTTAGTAGACATTCATCTATAGAACTATTTTTAATCCCTAAATGTCAAATTAAACATCTTTAACTACATACAAGGATTGCTTATAGAAACCATTTTCGGATCACTTTTTTGACCAAATCAGAGTTTTTAAACCTTAGGGAGGAGCTTTATTTCTTATTTTGTAGCTGCAGGACGATAAAGATGAACACACTCCAACGATTGTGGTAGTATTATTTGTAAGTTTGAACGTTGTAAAAAAATGAGGGGAGAAGAAAATATGACTGTTCAACGCCGTATTCGATGCATCAAAACAGTTCAAATAACCACTAACAGTCCGATTCATAAAAGCGGTCCAATACTAGAGCCTGGAAATTGGCAAGAACATGACCCCTTTTTATTTTTAATGGAGGATATTTTCCAAAGGGGGACATTTGATTTTCATCCGCATCGTGGCATTGAGACAGTGACGTATGTGATTTACGGTCAACTCGAACATTTTGACAATAAAGCTGGTCATGGCACACTTGGTCCTGGGGATGTTCAATGGATGACAGCGGGGCGAGGAGTGATTCATAAAGAAGATCCAGCGCCAGGGTCGACGGTGCATAGCTTACAACTATGGATCAATCTACCGAGCACGAAAAAAATGACAGAACCCCGTTATCAAAATTTAAAGTCCGAAGAAATGCCGGTTCGCCAAGAAAAGGGGGCAGTGATTCGTGTTTTTTCCGGATCTTCGCAGGGGGTCAAAGCCTCGACTCTTAACCATGTTCCTGTAACGATGGTAGAAATGACGTTAGAGCCGGGAGCAAGCGTCGTACAAGATTTGCCGGGCAGTTATAACGGATTTCTCTACATTTTAGAAGGAAGCGGTAAATTCGGTGTCGATGGTACCGAGGGAAAGAACGGGCAAGCATTATTTCTAAGTCGTCATGATAAGGAGGAGGAAAGCGAACTGATTGTTAGCGCTAACGAAAAATTACGTGTCCTTCTTTATGCTGGTGAACCAGTCAATGAACCGATTGTCGCATATGGACCGTTTGTAATGAACACAACCGAAGAAATTCACCAAGCCATTCGTGATTATCAAGAAGGAAAGTTCGCCGAGTAACAATATGGAGCTTTTTTTCATTTTGCGACTGGTGAGTAAGAAAACATCCTAAACCAAAAGGGTAGATTTTTTGATAGTCCGTATTCCGTTAGACATGCTGAAGGTTTTTGGGGGACGAACGCATAGTCCCTCTTCTTAAGACTGATCTCATAAAAAATAAAGGAGAGCACGTATTATATTACTAATATGTGCTCTCCATTTTAATTTTTGAGTCAAGTATGCCAAATCGATGAAAAAGGTCCTTTCCAAACATGATCGGCTTCTACATACGGTTAGCCTTTACTCTTCTAATCCCATCTCTTCTTTTACGACAGCAGCAATTCGTTCAACATATGACTCGCACGCTTCTTCTGTTGGAGCTTCTGCCATGACGCGAACGAGCGGTTCCGTACCGGATGGTCGAACGAGAATACGGCCGTTTCCGTTCATTTCATCTTCTACTTGTGCAATGATGTCTTTTACTTTTTCGTTTTCCATGACGCGGTGCTTGTCATTTACACGAACGTTCACTAATTTTTGTGGGAACTTTTGCATTTCACCCACTAATTCGGATAATTTTTTGTTTGTCATTTTCATAATGTTGACAAGCTGTAAACCAGTCAATAAACCATCGCCGGTCGTATTATAGTCAAGGAAAATAATGTGACCGGATTGTTCCCCACCTAAGTTATAGCCGTTTTTCTTCATTTCCTCTACGACATAACGGTCGCCAACAGCGGTTTGGACGCTTTGAATGCCTAGCGCTTCTAATCCTTTATGGAATCCTAAGTTACTCATTACCGTAGAAACAACCGTACCGTGCTTTAGGCGATTTTGTTCGTTTAAATATTTCGCACAAATGTACATAATTTGGTCACCATCAACGACGTTTCCATTTTCATCAATCGCGATTAAGCGGTCACCATCGCCATCAAATGCTAGACCAACGTCGGCGCCTTTTTCGAGTACGAATTTTGCTAATGCTTCAGGATGAGTAGAACCGACACCGTCGTTAATGTTTAAGCCGTTCGGTGAAGCCCCCATTGTTGATAAATCCGCTTCTAAATCAGCAAATAAATGAGGTGCTAAAGAGGACGTCGCACCATGAGCACAATCAAGTGCAATATGTATGCCAGAGAAGTCCTCGTCCACCGTTTGCTTTAAATATTGTAAATATTTCTGTCCACCTTCAAAGTAGTCGCTCACTTGGCCGAGATCAGCGCCTACTGGACGTGGAAGTTCGTCTTTTTCCATTTCAAGCAACTTTTCAATCTCCGCTTCTTGCTCATCAGAAAGCTTAAAGCCGTCTGGACCGAAAAATTTAATTCCGTTATCCGCTACTGGATTGTGAGAAGCGGAAATCATGACCCCTGCTTGTGCTCCTAACGCTTTTGTTAAAAAGGCCACGCCTGGTGTGGAAATGACGCCAAGTCGCATTACTTCAGCACCAATCGATAGTAAACCAGCGACTAGAGCACCTTCTAACATATGACCAGAAATTCGCGTGTCACGTCCAATTAACACTTTCGGACGGTCGGTATCTTTTGTTAACACATATCCACCAAAACGACCAAGCTTAAAAGCTAATTCCGGTGTTAATTCCGAGTTTGCAACCCCACGTACTCCGTCAGTACCAAAATATTTTCCCATTGGATCATTCTCTCCTTCATACTCAAGTATTCTCTTACGCTGATTGTTTTTCAAATATTTTCACTTGAAGCGTTGGCTTGGATAATGTCCATATCACTTGTTCAGGTCCTTCGACTTTAATTGTTACTTCATGTTCACCAACAGCTAATTTGGAAACATCTACATATACTTGGAAGTCATCTACTTGCAGTTGGTCGACTTGACTTTTCAGTCCTTGAACCGTCAAGTCGACTTGTCCTTCATCCACGTACTCCATTTCATAAGATGTGCTTAATCCCACTGTTTTCACCGCTATATTCTCAAAAGTTTTCTTTTCCACTGGATCGATTTTCACATTAACGGTGACATTTGGAACACTCGCTTTATTTAATCCTTTTTGTAATTCAACCGGTAAGGTAATTTCGGTTGTCTCTTTTATTTTACTTAAATCTACTTCAAGTTCTAGTGCATCAATGTTTTTTAACACTTCTTCGTACCCATACAACGTCACTTCTTTGACTGAAGGAACCACTTCGATTAGTTCGGCTCCACCTGGTAGTTCACCGGATGTTTTAATTCGAACCGGTACGGTTTTACTTGGGTTTTTTACTGGAATAGTCACTTGGACCGTTTTTGGTTGAACGATGACATTCAATTTGTTTAAGTTGTGGTCCAATACAAGAATAGAAGCCTCCCTTGATATCGTTTCACCAATTTTTCCTTGCCAATCAATCGTTGCCTTGACATAGCTAATTTGGTCGATGACGTCTTTTGCCCCGATGATAGTCACTTTTTCTGGATGAATAATCGGCGTTTCCGCAATAAATCCTTCTGCTAATTGATTTTTGTTAAATTCTGCTTCCACGGAAAATTCTTTGCTTACTCGTTCTTGAATCGATACGGTGGCATACGCTGGATCGATTCTTACCGTTAGTTTATCCGAAATGTTTTCATATTTAATCGGTACTTGTGATACACCGATATTGGCATTGGTCAAGTCCACGTAAATACGAAAATCCTTCAACGCTTTCGTTGATTGAACAATACTTCTTGGTCCTTCAATCGTCACATCGACTGTTTCCGGAACCCCTGTCACAACTAAATTTTCAGAATCATAAATAACCTCAACAGGAACACCCCGGATGGTCTCCGTATTGTCGGATTGTTTGAGGGCGGATGTTCCTAATTTCTCTAGTTCAGGATTAACGGACAAATACAACATAATCGCTAAAATGAGGGAAATAATCCTCATAAACCATCTGCTATCCATTAATTTATCCATTGCTTTTCTTCCCCCTAAAGGTCCATCGCGGTGAGGAAAATTGTTTCGTTTTCGTCGTTAGGAGCAGTTCGTGTGAAAGTAACTCTTCAAACGCCCCCGGTGACAAATCCCGATACAACTCTCCGTTTTTCGCAATGGAAATGCTTCCTGTTTCTTCGGAGACAACGATCGTCACACTATCCGTTACCTCACTAATTCCTAACGCTGCCCGATGTCGAGTTCCAAGTTCTTTGGAAATAAATGGGCTTTCCGACAATGGAAGATAGCAGGCAGCCGCGGCGATTTTTTGTTTTTGAATAATCACCGCACCATCATGCAATGGAGTATTTGGAATAAAAATGTTAATTAATAATTCCGAGGATAGATTTGAGTCGAGAGAGATTCCGGTTTCAATATAGTCTCCCATACCGGTATCCCGCTCAATCGATATGAGGGCACCAATTCGTCGCTTCGCCATATAATTCGTAGCCTTTACAATGGCTTCGACCATCTTTTTACGTTCTTCTTCCTCTTGATTACTGCGTGTGAACAACCGTCCCCGACCTAATTGTTCTAACGCCCTTCTTAATTCTGGTTGGAAAATAATAATGACCGCTAAAAAACCCCAAGTAAGGGCCTTTTCAAGCATCCAACTGAGCGTATTAAACCCTAAAAATTCGCTTAGAAAACGGACGATAACAATAACAAAAATCCCTTTTAATAATTGGACGGCTTTCGTCCCACGAATCACTTTTATTAATTTATAAATCACTAACCAAACGAGTAATATATCTAAAATATTGGATAGGTAATCCAATATGGTAAACTGTGAGAACGGCATGCTTCATCCTCCATTTACTTACTCCCGAGCGAATAGTTCAACTTCTATCTCTTAACTGTTTTATTATATCATAACTTGACGTCAGACCAATAATGGGAGAAAACACTGTTTTTTTATCATTCTTCCTTTGTGTCTTCCTTTGTGCAAAAGAAAATGGACCAATGAAATGGTCCTTATTCGCGCATGTTTTGTTTACGTTCCTTCCTTACTGTAACTCCATACAATGAGAAGATGAATTATCAAGATGAAAAACAAATAGTCTTCTACACGCTTATCGTTGAAAACAGTATTAACGAACATTATGAAGATCACAGGGACAAATAATAAAAATAAGCGCTGCCCCCTATTGGGATAACTAGTCATATATTTCATTACAGCCAACCATAATGCGGGAATAAATAGTGTTACAAAGATGATTAAAAAGGCCACTTCCCTAACTTCCAAAAGACTCCTACCTTTTACTAGCTTTATCCATGTAAAAAAGCAGCCTTTTAAGTTACTTTATTCCTCTTCTAAGACAGGTTCCCGCTCAAACAATTGCATTGCTTCTTTAAATCCTTCTTTCAATTTATGCCATAACCAATCAAACGCTTGATTAATTTCTTCAATTTCGCCTGTAACGTTTCCAGCAGAGGCTAAATATTGATTACCGTTAATGACCGTGACATTTCCTTTTACTTCACCTTCGATCCGAATATCCCCATTCCGAACGACGATGTCTCCTTTGACTACTTCTCCTTCTGGTACGATGACCGTATGATTTTCAACGACTAAATTCGGTTGCTTTGTAAAAGAAAATTGTTGGTCTTCGTTCCATGTCGTTGTTAAACTTCCCATCATTAGTACAAAAAAGAGCGAGGCTGCAGTTAAAAACGGATGGTTTCGGAACCAGCGATTGATGCCTACTTTTTTCTTTTCTTTCGGTAATTTTTGCATCACGCTTTCTGTAAAATTATCAGGTGCTTTTATATGAGATGTACTTTGAACTAAGGCAATTGTCTTTTTTAATTCGTGAAAATGATGTTGACATTCTTTACATGTTTGTAAATGATCTCGTAAAAATTTTTCCTTATCAGCTGAAAGTTCTTCATCTAAATATTCATGCATAAATTCAACAATTTTCGGGGGACACGGTTTCATCTTTCTCACCCTCTCTATACATGACGTAATTGTTTGCGAAGTGCTTCTCGTCCACGATGAATTCTCGTTTTTACCGTTCCTAATGGCAAGTCTAAAATTTCACTAATCTCTTGTAACGATAATTCTTCTATATATTTTAAAACAATGACCGATCGATATTTTTCTGGAAGCTTTAAAATTTCCCTTTGAATCGTTTCTTGCAACTCTAAGCCTACGACTTCTTCTTCAGGTAATTTTCCGTCGTGTGGAATTTGGGAATACATCGTTAGTCCATCGGTTCCTTCGACTTCCGCATCTAAATAATAGTCCGGCTTTTTCTTTCTTATTCGGTCAATACACAAATTCGTGGCAATACGATAAAGCCATGTTGAAAATTTCTTCTTTTGATTAAATGATTGAATGTTAACGTAGGCGCGAATAAACGCTTCTTGCGCCATATCTTCCGCTTCATGTCGGTTCCCAAGCATGCGATAGCAAATTTGGAACACTTGGTCTTTATACATTTCAACAATTTCACTATAAGCACTTTGATCGCCTTTTAACACTTGCTTAATTCTTTTTTTTACTATTGCATCCATACATTACCCTCCGCCCTGTATAGGGGCTAATCACCTATACGAATAAATAGCGATAAAGTTTCATTTTTTTCATCTATTTTATCCTAACAAATTTTTACTATTTTTGAAGTCTTATTTTAAAATGTGAGATTGTTTTTTGGATGAAGATTGAGTTGGAAAATTGGTGGAGAACAAAATGGAGATTTTCAGGCGGTTGTCTAACGCACTGGACATGTCTGTACTTTCGGACACATGCTTTGAATGACTTTCTAGCAGACAATCCAAAAGATAAAGCAGTAGATTTCTCTACTGCTTTTTACGATTATAATAGTTTTTCACCGAATAAAGATCCCATCAGGGCGACTGCAACGGAAGCGGTTTTGTTCTTTTCGTCTAAAATTGGGTTTACCTCAACGAATTCTGCAGATGTAATAATTCCGGACTCTGCTAACATTTCCATCGCTAAATGGCTTTCACGATAGCTGATTCCACCGTTTACTGGTGTTCCCACGCCAGGTGCGTGAATTGGATCAAGTCCATCTAAATCTAGTGACAAATGAACTCCGTCGGTACGTTCTTTTAAGTATGAAATAGCTTCTTCCATGACATAGGTCATACCTAAGCGATCAATTTCATGCATCGTGTAAACTTTAATGCCTTTTTCTTTAATTAGTTCTTTTTCTCCTTCATCTAAAGCACGTGCCCCGATAATAACAATATTTTCAGGCTTCACTTTCGGGGAATACCCATGTAAATCAGTTAACGTTGGATGGCCAATTCCTAAACTAACCGCTAGAGGCATTCCGTGAATGTTCCCAGATGGAGATGTTTCCGCTGTATTTAAATCCCCGTGCGCATCATACCAAATGACTCCAAGATTATGGTAATGCTTTGCAATTCCTGCTAATGAACCAATCGCGATACTATGATCTCCTCCTAAAATCAGTGGAAATGCGCCGCCTTGTACCACTTCATCTACTTTTGCTGCTAAGCGTTCATTCCCTTCTGCAACCGCTTTCAAATTGCGTAAATTTGTTTCTCCTGTATGTACACGTTCAGCACGTCCAATTTCAATATCACCAAGATCTTCAACTTCGTAACCAATGTTCTCTAAACGCTCAATCACTCCTGCGTACCGAATCGCACTCGGTCCCATATCTACCCCTCGTCGCATTTGACCAAGATCCATAGGTACACCAATGATGGAAATTTTCTTCATGACTATCATTCCTCCCTGCCATTATTACTTTCATTGTATCTTGTAAACATAAGATGACTCAACTCGACAAAATTATGAATATATATACGATTACAAACGTTCAGAAAAGGAATAATAATGAAAAGAAATGAAAAAACGCACTAGAAAACTAGTGCGCACAATTAAAATTGTTCTTTAAGGTTACGAATGAAAAAGAAAGCCCCAATACCAAACAGATAAATTACCACTTCAGCTACCCATATATTCGTTATAACGCCTACTTGATATAAAGCTGGTACCACATCTAAATAGAGCGTGTAAAAGAACCGCATATAACACATACACAAACCGTTTATTGTGTATTCCAAGGAGTACAAGAAGGGATAACGCAATATGAACCGTAATGGCCGCTACACGCTCGAAACCAGCTAAAAGAAACTCACCAAACGTTGCACCTAATAGTTGCTCTTTTATTAAATTTGCTTGCTCCGCTGGCAAGTTCAGAGCAATCGTTTGATCAAATGCACCGGAATTGATCATAAAAGCAATAACAATCGCATTGACAGCAGCTAATCCCCCAATAAGAACCGCTTCAATCCCTCCATGACCTAATCCAAAAGATAACCCGTCTTTGTATTCACGGTGTTTTTTTAACAACCACTTAAAACCAAAATAACGTCCGAATTCCTCAAAGATACCAGCTGCTAAAACAGCATATAAAACAAATAAATACGTACTATCCGACCATTTTAACGAAAGACCTGACGGTTCGATCATTACGACATGTAAAATTTTCTCAAATACTTGAGCAAATAGAATAAACACTAAAACCCCAATACCAAACGGTTTCCATGAAAAAAGACCTTTTTTACGAAGAAAAATAATTAACCCAATGGGAAACAATATAGAAATAGATAACTGGATGACCATCCCTGTAATGGATAACGAACTGACCATTTTAATAAAACCTCCTTTTTAGCCACAAATTAAACCTGTTCCGCGCAAAAAACGACCCTACATTATATTCTTTTTGCTTTTAGTAAATACCTTTATTTTTAATTGGTTGCTATAATATTTGAAATTATTTAGAGTTGTCCCCCGATATAAAGAAAGCTTATCAAGTGAAAGAGTCTTTAAAAAATGGATGACACAAAGCAATAAGCAGAATGTAAGATCTAACTTGGAACAGCTGTATCAAGCGATTGACGAATCAGGACTGGACGAATATCAGTACATGAAGCGAACTTTAAAAGCTGGGAAAAAGAAATCATTAATTCGTTTATTCATCCCTACACAAACGGTTATTTAAAAGGGATTAACAATAAAATTAAAGTTATTAAACGAATGTCTTATGGCATTCGCAACTTTCAACGACTCAGAAATAAGGTATTATGCTCACTTATTTAACTTTCATACATATAAAAGAGGTGCACTTCACATCAAGTGCACCCCAACAATTGACATAGAACCATTATAGAGCCATAAAAAAACCCCTTAAGCATTAATCGCTTAAGGGGAGTTCATTACCGATATGTAGTGTGATGGTGGAGCCTAGCGGGATCGAACCGCTGACCTCCTGCGTGCAAAGCAGGCGCTCTCCCAGCTGAGCTAAGGCCCC
>JACDOC010000029.1 GCA_017656295.1 Bacillus sp. (in: firmicutes)
ATCAAACTCTCCGAAAAAGTTTGAATAAGACTCAAATTCATTGACGTTGACGCTTCGTTTTGTTTAGTTTTCAAGGATCAATCACTTTTTAACAGCGACCTTTATAATATATAACATTCATTTTGTTGTGTCAACAACTTTTTTATTGTTTTTTGTCGTATTTCGTTTTGTTGCGACGACGTTAATAATATCACCATGTTTAAACTCTGTCAACACTATAAATTAATATTTTTTATATTTTTAGATATCACCCTTCTTCTTCAATACAAAACTATGTTGCTAATAAATATTTCAAATAAAAAATAGCTTTTTTCTTTAGATAGTTGTACAGTATTGTTGCACTTTTTCCTTTATAAAGTTTCTTAATCTTAATAATTCATTTTTTTCAAAAGTATACTCCTTCTTTTCGTTTGTATATCCATCGAGCACTTTTCCGATTGTTGAATGATATTCTTGCGGAAGATGCAATAATCCCCATTCCCCCGCTTCTTTTTTAGAGGAGATTACTCCTTCTTTTAAATACCAATAAACTCTTAGGAAATTTAACGTACAGTAAATAGGATTTCTTTCTACATTCTTTAAACAATCTTGAAAATCACTCATTATGGAAGAAATATAATGAGAACGCGGAACCAAAGGAAATACTTCTTTTATCGGTTTTCCTTCAACACATATCCCACGATGATAAGTTACAGTTATATGAGCCGCTAAATCATTGTCTTTGATCTTTTCTTGGATGAATACCCTTTTTGTAAGTTCATTATTGTAGCGTTCTCGCCAATCCTCACTATAATGAAAGTCGAAAGAACTTGGATGCTCCCAATTTTGCAATTGGTTCTCATTCAAAAAACTTACTTCAATAGGGTATGGATGAGTAGAGTAGTTTAAAAATAGTTGTACCAATCTTCGTTTTCTTTCTACTGTTAATGGCCTTTTTGTAACCACTAATAAATCAATGTCACTTTTATTAGGATTAAATCCTCCCATAGCCAATGATCCGTGAATATAGAAACCGATCATATCTTCCTTAACGATATGTTTTGTTTCTTTTAATATCCAAGCAACAAATTGCCATACATGTTTATAAGAGGTAGTAAGATGATTATCCATATTTTATCCACCTTTAATTGAACTAACAGTTATTAGTTAATTCTTTTCATTATAATCAAATCCTTTCTAGCTACATCATTTTTTACAGTTCCCGGACAAACACCGTAATGTTTCGGACATTTTCCAACAATTCACGGATACAATTTTAAATCGCACTACTTTGTCGATATTTTCTACTGGACCTCGGACAATTTCATCTTCTTTCAAGACACTTTTACCACGATTTCGAACAAATTCCACTCAAGCGCAAACAATAGCTTCTCCGATTATAAAACATATCCTTTTTCGAACAACCCCTAAAAACAAATATAACCGACCCCAATTATGGAGTCGGTTTATTTATTACTTACGAATTTGAACAATACCTTCTTCTTTTAATGCGACTTTTCCTTCTTTTTCAATGGAAATGTATTCTCCGTCTTGGAGGTTGGTGAAAACAATCGGTGTAACCGTTGATGTCGCATGTTCTTTAATATATTCAAGATCAGCTTTTAACAACGGTTGACCTGCTTCTACTTCGTCCCCTTCATTGACGAGCGTTTCAAAACCTTCCCCTTTCAAATTAACAGTATCAATACCAAAGTGAATGAGAATTTCACGACCACCTTCCGTTATGAGACCTAAAGCATGTTTAGTCGGGAACACGTTGACAACTTTACCTTTCGCAGGCGCTACAACGATTCCTTCTTCCGGTAAGATCGCAAAACCATCGCCCATCATTTTTTCTGAAAATACTTGGTCAGGGACTTCTGTAATCGGCATCACGCGACCAGCAATTGGGGCGATATACGTTTCTTGATTAAATGAAGTCACTTCAGTTGTCGTAGCAACTTCTTCAACCTCTTTTGACATCGGAGTTGGTGATTTCCCTTGCATAATCTCTTTCATTTGATGACGTAAATGTTCAGATTTCGGACCGAAGATAGCTTGAATATTGTTACCAACTTCAAGGACTCCAGATGCTCCTAGTTTTTTCAGACGGTTTTTGTCGACATTTTTAATATCTTTTACGGATACACGTAAGCGCGTAATACATGCATCCAAGTGTTCGATGTTTTCTTTTCCACCCATCGCTTGTAGCACATCGTATGCCAAATCGGAAGATACGGATTGCGCTTCTTCTTGTGTTTCTTCTTCACGACCAGGTGTCATTAAGTTGAATTTACGAATCGCAAAACGGAAACCAAAATAGTAAATGACACTAAAGACAAGACCTACAGGAATTACAAGCCACCAATTCGTTTGCGGGTTAATAACACCGAAAAGAATATAGTCAATGAGTCCGCCAGAGAAGGTCATTCCGATTTTTACATTTAACAAATGCATGGTCATGAATGATAATCCAGCAAAAATCGTGTGTACCGCAAATAATAGCGGTGCAACGAATAAGAATGAAAACTCAATTGGTTCGGTAATACCTGTTAAGAAAGAGGTTAATCCCGCTGATGCCATAATTCCAGCAACGACTTTTTTACGTTCCGGACGTGCTTCATGATAAATCGCTAAAGCAGCTGCAGGTAATCCGAACATCATAAACGGGAATTTACCCGTCATAAACGTTCCTGCTGTTAATTGTTGAACACCGTCATTAATTTGTTCCATGAAAATACGCTGATCCCCGCGAATTAATTCGCCTGCTGCATTCGTGTATGTTCCAAACTCAAACCAGAACGGCGCATAGAAGATATGATGGAGACCGAACGGAATTAACGCACGCTCAATAACTCCGAATACAAACGCAGATAACGTTAAGTTCGCATGAATCATATTTTCCGAAAACGTGTTTAACGCCCCTTGAATCGGCGGCCAAATGATGGTCATCGCAAATCCTAACACTAATGCCGATGCTGCAGTGATAATTGGTACGAAACGCTTTCCAGCAAAAAATCCTAAGTAAGATGGTAGTTCAATATTATAAAATTTGTTATACATATAGGAAGCTAATAAACCAACAATGATACCACCGAATACGCCAGTTTGTAACGTTGGGATTCCTAAAACGTTCGAGTATTCAAAATTTCCTTCTAAATCACTTGCTTCAATACCAAGAACAACGCTCATCGTCACGTTCATGATTAAAAATCCAACAATGGCTGCAAGACCGGCCACCCCTTCACCAGAGGCTAGTCCAATCGCCACTCCAACAGCAAAGAGCAATGGCAAGTTACTAAAAATAATTAACCCTGCTTCCTTCATTAACGAAGCGATATGCTCAACCACTTCGTTTTCTAATGACGGAATGAGCTCTAATAAGGTTGGGTTTTGTAATGCCGCACCGAGGGCTAATAAAATACCCGCTGCCGGTAGAATCGCAACCGGAAGCATAAGCGCTTTCCCAACTTTTTGAAGCGTACCAAACGCTCGTTTAAACATATAGCTTTACCTCCTTAAATGCTTAACTTATTTTGTGCAACAAACAAAAAAGCATGAACAAAGGAAGACACGACTAAACAACGCCATCAATATGACGTTATTAGCCCTCATCCTCCTTGCTCATGCCTGATCGAATCAGTAACACGCAAGCGTGATGATGATTGATTTATTTTATTTTTGATTGAATCCGCTGTAGATGCATCGTCAAATAGACAGCCTCCGCATCATACACCGGCTTTTTTAATGTTTGTTGCATCATTTTTACTAGTTTCCATGCCAAATTGTAGCATAGAGGGTACTCTTCTTTCAATAGTTTTGCGATTTTTTCCGGTTCTTCCACTTTCTCGCCGTTTAGCACACGCTCGATCGTATACCGTAAATGTCGAACGAGACGCATATATTCGACGCTGTCTTTGTTCATCTGTATCCCTAATTGCTGCTCAATCATTTGAATGAGTTTAACAATTAATTGCGAATGTTTATTAATTTCTCGTATTTTTTTGTTCTCAATTGCACTATGAATATGAAGGGCAATAAATCCAACTTCCCCTTCCGGAAAATGAAGGTCCGTCTCTTGATTTAAAAAGTCCACGACTTCTCTAGCAATTTCATATTCATATGGATACAGTGCATGCGTCTCTTTTAAAAACGGGTTGCGAATTTCCATTCCTTGCATGAGCCGTCGAACAGCGAACATGATATGATCTGTTAAAGCGACATGAATATGTTCGTTCAAATACTTATTCGTTCGTTTTCGAATGAGTTCAATGGCTGAAACAATAACATCCAGCATGTTTTCATCGACGTGTGGAAGGAGTTTTTTATATTGTTCTTGCTCCTTCTCATTCGTTAACACGAACATTTTTTCAATCGCTTCTTGACTAATCAAATCTCCCTTTTTGCGACTAAACCCTATGCCTTTTCCAATAATTACAACTTCCCCGAAATCTTTATGCGAGGCAATTAACACATTGTTATTCAAAACCTTTTCTACATGAAAACTAGTCATTTTTGGCTCCCCTTATTTCGACACCAATCGACGGACTCGCATAAATTGTATAACAAAAATTGAAGCGATTTCAACGAAATGTTTTTGAACAACATAAAAACCGAGGGTATACCCCTCGGTCTATATTATTCAATTAAAAAGACAAAATAGCTGACAAAAATAACGAATAACAAGTACATAATTGGATGAATATCTTTCATTTTACCTTTCATCATCATCGTAATTGGATAAAAGATAAATCCAATAGCAATTCCCGTCGCTATGCTGTACGTAAGCGGCATAGCAATGAGTGTTAAAAAGGCCGGGACGGCAATTTCAAATTTCGTCCAGTCGATTTTTCCTAAGGAGGAAACCATCAACACTCCAACGATAATTAACGCTGGCGCTGTAACTGGAGCTGTAATTACTTCCAATAACGGGAAGAAGAATAAAGATAATAAGAAGAAAGCAGCCGTTACTAAAGACGCAAAACCTGTACGCGCACCTGCCGCTACACCAGCAGAAGATTCAATATAAGATGTCGTTGTAGACGTACCTAATAACGCACCAACAACTGTTGCACAAGAATCTGCCAACAACGCTTTTCCAGCACGCGGCAATTTGTTATTCACTATTAACCCTGCTTGGTTGGTCACGGCCATCAATGTTCCCGCTGTATCGAAAAAGTCGACGAATAAGAATGTTAGGACAACAACAAGCATTTCCACTGTAAATACTTGTCCAGCATTATTAAAAATTGGCTCTAACGCTTTTCCGAAGGTTGGCTCGATACTCGGTACAGAACCAACGATACGACTCGGAGTATCAATGAGCCCCGTTATCATACCAACAATTGCCGTGATCACCATTCCGATAAAGATCCCGCCATTAATGCCACGTGTCATGAAAATGACCGTCACGAAAATACCGAATATAGCTAATAACGTTGTTCCGTTTGTTAAATCTCCTAAACCGACCAATACCGCATCGTTATTTACGATAATTCCGGCATTTTGGAAACCGATAAAGGTGATAAATAATCCGATACCAGCTCCAACAGCGTATTTTAATTCTGCTGGAATAGAGTTAATAATTTTTTCACGAATACCAGAAAGGGTTAGAACGATAAAAATTAGTCCGGAAAAAAGTACGCCTGTTAACGCTTGTTGCCATGGAATACCCATGGTTAAGATGACGGTGTAAGCAAAAAAGGCGTTTAGCCCCATACCTGGAGCAAGGGCAATCGGATACTTTGCAAGAAGCCCCATCAAAATTGAACCAATAGCAGCTGCTAAAGCTGTAGCGACAAACACCGCTCCGTAATCCATTCGCATCGCATCAGGTAAATCTGGAATAGACGTTAATGATAGCGTAATAGGGTTAACCACTAAAATATACGCCATCGAGAGGAAAGTGGTTAATCCCCCAATGAACTCGCGACGATAATTCGTCCCCAGCTCGTCAAACTGAAAAAATTGTTTCATTACTTATTTCCCTCCAACCGACACACGAACGTCGCACTCCCCAAACAAAGAAAACGCTCCGACTACCACGTCGAAGCGTTGACTTTTAAGGAATAGGGAAATAAAGGGGTTACCAAACGGACGATAACCCCCATTTATTTTCTATTACCTCGTAGTCAAGCTATTTACGGTAGCTTGGTAGAGACTATCGGGCCATATTCCCGATATTATACGACGTAATGTGTGTGTTATGTTATTGTCGAATTTATTGTATCAATACCCGATCATCACGTCAATACAAAACACGAACATTTTTTGTTATTCATTAATAATCGTTCGTTTTTACTCCCATTCAATCGTTGCAGGTGGCTTACTTGTAATATCATATACGACGCGGTTCACGTGAGGCACTTCATTAACAATTCTTGTAGAAATTTTCTCTAATACGTCCCATGGAATCCGCGCCCAATCCGATGTCATCCCGTCTATAGATGTAACCGCACGAATAGCAATGGTGTGGTCATATGTTCGAGCATCGCCCATAACTCCTACGCTACGAATGTCTGGAAGCACGGTGAAGTACTGCCAAATATCGCGTTCTAATCCAGCTTTTTTAATTTCTTCACGTAAAATCGCATCAGATTCACGAACAATCTCTAATTTTTCTTCTGTTACTTCTCCAAGCACTCGAATACCTAAACCTGGTCCAGGGAATGGTTGACGCCAAACGATTTCGTCCGGAATTCCTAATTGGGTTCCTAGGGCACGGACCTCATCTTTAAAAAGTGTATTTAACGGTTCAATTAATTTAAATTTCATATCTTCTGGTAACCCACCGACATTATGGTGAGACTTAATCGTTTGTGCTGTTGCTGTCCCACTTTCGATAATATCCGTGTATAGCGTTCCTTGAGCTAAAAACTCAATACCTTCTAATTTCGCTGCTTCATCGTCGAAGACGTAAATAAATTCGTTTCCAATAATTTTACGCTTCTGCTCTGGGTCAGTCACACCTTTTAGTTTATTTAAGAAGCGATCTCTTGCGTCCACTTTAATGACGTTCATATCAAACCCTTTTGCAAACGTCTCCATGACGCTTTCCGCTTCTCCTTTACGAAGCAATCCGTGATCAACGAAAATACATGTCAGCTGTTTTCCAATGGCTTTATGAATTAACACCGCAACGACGGAAGAGTCGACCCCACCACTTAAAGCGCATAATACTTTTTTATCTCCTACCGTCTCACGGATTTTTTGAATTTCCATCTCAATAAAGTTTTCCATGGACCAATTTCCTTCACAGCCGCACACGTCGAAAACGAAATTCTTTAACAAATCATTTCCATAAACCGAATGACGAACTTCCGGGTGGAATTGAACCGCATAAAGCTTGCGTACTTCATTGCTCATTGCCGCGATTGGACAAGAAGGGTTAGTCGCATCTACTGTGAATCCTGCCGGCGCTTCCGTTACTAAGTCACTATGACTCATCCATACCACTTGTTCAGATGGAAGGCCTTTAAATAAGGTGGATTCGTTTTCTACATGAATGGTTGCTTTTCCATACTCACGGTGAGTCGCTTTTTCCACGGTTCCACCAAAGTGCTTTGTCATCAGCTGCATGCCGTAGCAAATTCCTAAAATCGGAATCCCTAATTCAAAAATACGTTCATCACAATGGAAAGCATTTTCAGCATAAACGCTATTTGGACCACCAGAAAAGATAATCCCTTTTGGATTCATTTCTTGCAGTTTTTCCACCGTAATCGTATGAGGATGTAATTCACTATAGACCCCGAACTCACGAATCCGGCGTGTAATTAATTGGTTATACTGGCTTCCAAAATCAAGTACGACAATCATTTCTTGAATTTGTTTTTCCGTTTTCCCTGACAAGATGTTCACCCCATGAAATTATTCTTTAAGACAATTTTGTGGCGCCATTGATGAAAACAAGGGATTGTTTTCTTATTTTTCCTCAAATTCCTGAAGCCATTATGGCTTTTCGTTGGTTGGTTCGAGTGCTTCAAGTTCATAAAAGAAAAACTAGAATTCCCCTTTCCTTATGAAAAGCAGAATTCTAGTTTTAAGCACAAAAGTGCCTATAGAACCTCTGCCTTCATAGTCAAATCATTTACGGTGATTTGGTAGAAACTTTCGAACCATATTATCGAAAATATATGAAGGGCAACCACATTCGATTTTAAATTAGTTCTCATTTTATACTTGATTTACCCGATGGTCAACTAGTTGTCTTTTTGATTAAATATTCCCACAATTCTTTCGTTTGGTCCCATGAAGGGTGGTCTTGGCCTCGGTACACGTATTTTTCATACTCCAACGTTAATCGGCTCATCGCATCGGTTGAAAAGAATTCGTCCACCCTTTTGGCGTAGCTTCTTAACGTTTGCCCGTCTTTTAAGGTTAACCCATACCGCTTCAACTGGTGTAACAATTGTTCATAAGCGTGTGGAAAATGGTTTTGATTAGCACGGAAGCGATAATACAACATCCACCAGTATGGTAACCATCTTCTTCGGAGCAAATATAGGACCCATATGATGACAGTGACAGCTAAAAGAGTGATCCCAATCGCTACAAGATGCTCTTTCGTCCATGTCACAAACTGTTCCCATATTTCTTTTATGGATACCCCATTTTTGTCTTCGTCTTTTTCTTCCAGTTTGTTCTCCTCGTTATCGTCTTCTTGCTCTAATACGGAAGGATCAAACGTGTCATCGTCGTTAATATCCGGCTGTTGGAAAACAACATAGTTATCAAAACCTTTCGTCGGTTCAAACGGGACCCACCCGACATCTGGGAAAAACACTTCTACCCACGAATGAGCATTATAGTTTGTAATACGATATTCTTTGTACGTGGAATCAAGCGCCTTTTTATATTCCCCCGCTGTATAGCCTTTCACCCAACGCGCCGGAACACCAACGGCTCTTAATAAAACAACCATCGCTGTCGAATAGTTATCACAGTATCCGCGCTTCGTTTCAAACAAAAATTGATCAACATAATCTTGTTCGGGACGTGGGTAAGGGACATTAACTTGGTCATACACAAAATCCCCTTGTTGAAAATAATCCTCAATCGCTTTCGCTTGGTCGTACCAATTTTCTTTCCCTTCAACGATTTCCTGAGCCAAATCAATGACACGTTGAGGTAAATTGTCAGGTAGTTGTGTGTAATGATTCAAAAACTGAAGATCAATATCCGTTCTATCTACAGTTGCTTGACGCAACACTTCTACGTCATATACCGGAATCTGGTATTGAAAAGAGTAGGAAGCTAAATATTGAGTGCCTGTCTCAATTTTTTGAGCTTCAAAATCTACATGAAATAACGTAGAATCGTTTGCCTCAACGACTTTTGTTCCATACGGATACACAAGGTGGCGGTACCGTTGATTTATATTCACAGTCGCTTCGTATACAATGCGCTCATCATCCCATACCACTTCAGGATCCAGTCCCATTAATTTATCGGGATGAAACGGGTTCGTTAACGTTCCATCCGTCACAAAGGTATGAATTTTGCTATATACTTTGGACTGCTCCCACCCTTTTCCCGTATACGTATCTTTTGATTCCACTCGCCAGTAATGCGGGGTACGAACGGCTGCCGAAAAGACGACATGATTGTCCCCAATAAACGGTCCCCCTAATTGGGTGTCGTCAAAGCTATAACGGATGACCGAACCTGTTATCCCCTCTCCCTCTCCGGCCCCTTCAGCATAGGACTTAATATATGGGACGGGGTCCGGCCATATAGGTGAAAATTTCGGAGCCACAAATGAGACGATGGACGAAAAAGCTATAAAAATGGCCAGAGGAATCGTCCATAAACGAACCGTTTCTTTCCCCACTGATATGTTTTCTGCATCGATGATCCGCTTTAACGTCAATAATCCTAATAATAAAAAACCAAAAATGACCGCGCGAATAATCGCCATCGTTCCGTCATAAGGAGTGAACGTATCAAGGATCGTAATATAAAGAACCGTCATGACATAAAACAGAAAAATGCTGTTTTTGACTTGTAGCCAGTAATACAAAAGGTGGGACATCATCCACAAAACGAAAAAGAATAACAGAGTACGAAACGAATCACTTACCAATTCCCAATCTTGATGAATGATACGAATCATATCCAACGTCCACAAAGACAGCCAACGAGGCTCGTCGGTTGGGATAGAAAAGTGCCAGCGATGGATAAAAAAGAAGATATAAGCGAGCGCCACACCTAATATATAGAAAAATCGCACGCGAGTATAAAGTAAGCCTAGGATAAGAGCGACAAACAGAACAAAATAGCCGATATACCCGGTATCGGTTAACTGTTGAATCGGCTGAAGCCATTCCCATAGAAGAAGAAATCCGAGTATGGCTAACACGATACGAAACGTCCGATTAGCTTTTTCAGTCATGCGTTTTTCACCTCCGCAAACGCATGGGAAAAGTCATGCTCCCGTAACACTTTGACCAACATCCCTTTTAACTTCGCCTCATTCATCGCGATTTTTTCTTCCCTTTTCAACGGTTCGCCATCTCGTTTGATTAAAAAGACACCAACTGATGTAAAGCGATGGAATTCTTTAATCATAAACGGCGTCATTGAGGTCGTCAGAATAAGGACGGAAACCGTTGTTGGCACTTCTTGTTGGAACGAACGAATGACTTGCTGGAACGAATCAGGGAAATTATCCTTTACTTTCGCTAAATGATAAAATACTTTTTGCTTTTGCTCATCGCCTCCGTTCAACGGGAGAATTGTGTATTCTTCTCCGACCGAATACACACCTAATTGTGCCCCGTGCTTTAACACCGCTCGTGTAACCGATGCGGCAAATTTCACAAGCAGTTCAAACGCCTCACTTTGTTCACGGTTCAGTAATAACCACACATCATGCGACCGTTTTTCTTCAAACTCTTTCGTCATTAATTCATTTTTCTTCGCAAAAGCTTTCCAATGAATCCACGACACCCGATCCCCCGGTTGATACTCTCTTACCCCTGTTACTAATGACGTATCTCTTTGTATTCGTAAGGTCGAATGAACCATTCCTTGGTCGTACCGGCTTTCTAACGGACGGTACACTATTTCGACATATGAGGGATAAACAAGGAGATGACTTTCATAAGAAAACATTTTCTCTCGTTCAATTAGCTGCAACGGATCGCCTATTGTACAGCGAACGACACGAAACAGATGCTCTCCTCTTGGAATATGGTTGATTAGATAACTTAATTCGATCGTTTTGCGAAACCATGGAAAAATGATTTTTTTGACGGGCTTACATTCTGAATGATCGGTAATGGAACTTGGCAGGATATCCTCTACCACCATGTAAAATAAAGGAAACGGAAACGACCGTGTCATTCGAATCGTCACCGGAACATGGTCTCCGGCTTTGACATTTGACCGGTCAATAATTCGTTCCACTTTAAAATCACGAAAGGGGTACAATAGTAAAAGAAAAGAATAAAGGGCAAACGGAATAAAACTATAAAATAAAAACCAACTGACAAAGCCCCCTTGAAACATGGCATAAGCAAACGTACTTGCCAATAAGATGATCAATAATATCCCTTTGAATGCGATTTTGAACGCCTGCTTCCATTTTTTCATCTTATCTCACGACCTTTTTAATCGGGATCTTCGTCCGTTGAATGATTTGTTGAACCACTTCTCGTGAAGTAACCCCTTCATACGTCGCCTCTGGTTTTAAAATCATTCGATGCGCAAACACGAACGGAGCTAAATATTGGACATCGTCTGGAATCACGTAATCACGACCTCTTAATAGGGCGTACGCTTGACAGGCCCGCATTAATCCGATAGACCCACGAGGACTAACGCCTAAGTACACATTCGTATGTGTTCTGGTGCGGGTAGCAAGATCGACTATATATCTTTTAATCGTTTCATCGACAATGACTTCAAGTACCGCTTCTTGCAGCTCTCTTAGCTCGTCTAAGGTTATCACCGGTTGAAGCTGTTCAATCGGCGGAATACGTTGCGCCCGATTTAACACCTCAATTTCTTCTTCTGCTGTTGGATACCCCATTTCAATTTTTAATAAAAATCTATCCAACTGCGCTTCTGGTAGTGGATATGTCCCCTCATATTCAATCGGGTTCTGCGTGGCCATCACAAAAAATGGAGCTTTCAACTGATACGATACTCCGTCGACAGTCACACTGCTTTCTTCCATACATTCGAGTAACGCCGATTGCGTTTTCGGTGACGTCCGGTTAATTTCATCGGCTAAAATGATATGGCCCATAATAGGACCAGGTCGGAACTGAAATTCCATTTTCTTTGGATCATAAATAGAAACACCGAGGACATCAGATGGCAATAAATCGGGGGTAAATTGAATTCGTTTAAACGTGGCACTAACGGATTTCGCTAATGACCGAACCATCATCGTTTTTCCGACACCTGGTACGTCTTCTAATAACACATGCCCCTTCGCTAACAAAGCGACTAAGCATAGCTCTCCAACTTCTTTTTTTCCGATCATCACTTTTTCAATATTATCAATTACGCGTAAAAGTTTCTCATTTGAGACCTTTGTCGTCATAACATTTCTCCACACCCTTCTTTCTGAATATTCGATAACATTTCATATTTTACAATAAACAGGAAATTTTTGATAGAATGATAGTTTCTCCTAAACAGATAAAAGAGGGCGAACGTATGTGCATCCGCCTCCCTCAATTATTATTGCGCTTATTCAATCGTTAACAATGTTTCGGTTACTTGTTGAATTAAAGCCGGCAACACGCCAAACGAGTACGGTTTATACACTCGTTCCGTCCATTTGTGACCATCTTTACCGTAAACCCCCATATTGATTGAAGGAACATTTAACTCTCGGATTTTTTGAACCGGTAATGAATAGTAATCACCTAACATTGGAAAATTGTTCAATAAATAGGAAATTTCTTCATCCGATTCGTGAATCGATAAATAACTTCCATCCGCTAAATATGGGAAAAAGCGTTTCATTTCAAACCGTTCTCCTGTACGCTGTTCCATTTGTTTCAGCACTTGCTCGACTACTTGAAGCATTATCCGCTCCCTTGGAACATGTGGTCGTAAATAATTGTGTGGTAAATACGGCGGAGCAAAAAAGACAATGACCCGCGGCTTTTTAATTGGATCAAGTTCGTTTAAAAGTTCGACAATTTTAAACGATAATATTCGTAAATCGACGTCTTTATACTGCTTTGCTACGGCCTTGCTGACACTTTCCACATCAATGTTCAATGAAGATAAACGTTCAACATACTCATCAAGAGCTACGACTTCAATGTCCCATGACAATTCTTTTCGCTTTAAATTCGTTCGTTGTAAAAATTGCTCGTACTGTTTTTGGGAGCGTATTTGAATGTCTCGGCAAGCAGCTTTCGTCAACGTAAGCAGCTGTTCCATTACCTCTTTCGCCGAGCGCTTGTACAAAAAGTAATTGAAGTATACATAGCTGCTTGTCGCCGTTTGTACGTTATAAGAAAATTTATTATCCCGTTGGAATAAGCAAGTTGGTGGTAACACAATTTCGTTTTCGATGTCTTCACATAAATCAACATTATTATGAATCCGGCGAGTAATTTCAGCAGCAATGACATTTGGATCAACACCGGTTAACGTATCACCCACATGCGCTTCACGACCAAAAATAAAAAAGCTTGGGAGGAGTTTTCCAGCCGCACCGGTATAAATATATCTCGTGTTGTCTCCATCATATAATGGTGAAATAAAATCATCATTGATGG
This sequence comes from Bacillus sp. (in: firmicutes), assembly GCA_017656295.1. Taxonomy (NCBI): domain Bacteria; kingdom Bacillati; phylum Bacillota; class Bacilli; order Caryophanales; family Bacillaceae; genus Bacillus; species Bacillus sp. (in: firmicutes). Next base: position 13,728 of record JACDOC010000029.1, read on the forward strand.
CCACGATAAAATCCAGTCCTTTTTCTTCGCGTAAATGGAGAAGTTCCGATACAGCTGCTTTAATCCCAATATGCTGACTTTCTTCGTCCGGATTGACCATGAACAAAATATTTCCGTTCAGTTCATCGATTCGCTCGGAAAAATACAAAACGTTCGCTAAATGAACCGCAATTCCGCTTTGCATATCGACAGACCCTCGCCCGAATAACCACTCATCAGACTGAGCATCCTTTTGCACCTCTTTGTCAAATTCATAGGTAGAAAAATACGTTTGCAGGGCATCAGGTTGAAACGCATGATGCTTAATAGCCCCAAAATCGTCGATTCCTACGGTATCTAAGTGGGCATGAAATATCACCGTTTTCGCTGATTGTTTTTTTCCTTGAACGAAGGCAAAAATATTTTTCCTACTAAGACCATCCCCTGGAATTGGTTGTTCCCACACGTGTTCAGGGTGACATTGAAAGTAGGGAAACGACAAAAGAATCTCCTTTACCGCATCAGCGAGGACCACTTCCCCTTCTGTATGATTTATACTCGGTATAGAGATTAACTTACGTGTCAGTACTTCCACTTGTTCTGCCAAGCTTAATCGCTTCATCTGTTCGTACATGTTGTATCCCCCTATAATCTCAGGTTGCTACACTTCATTTTTTTCATCATATCATTAAACGCCACGAAAGGTAAAAATTATTTCAAAAATTCAATATATATTTGTTTAGTCATAAAAATAGGCTTTGTTATATTTCATTGTTGATTTTTAGCAAGTTGTTCACACGGCGGCGACTCCAGCGGGAACATAAGCCAAGCAAGACCCTTTCTTGAGCGTAGCGAGGGAAGCGGCTTACAGCTTGCCCGCAGAAAGCCTCCGCCTGCAGCAAAATGTATAAATTCAACAGTATCGTTTAACAAAGCCTAAAAATAAAAAAAGGAACACTAGGGGTAATCCTAGTGTCCCTTGTATGTTCAGGCAGTGATTACATCATACCGCCCATTCCGCCCATGTCAGGCATTCCGTTTCCTTTGTTTTCTTCTGGAATTTCTGCAACAACCGCTTCAGTTGTTAAGAACATAGCGGCAACAGATGCTGCGTTTTGAAGAGCAGAACGAGTAACTTTTGTAGGGTCAACGATACCAGCTTCGATCATGTTCACCCATTCGCCAGTCGCTGCGTTGAAGCCTACGCCAACTTCTTCTTTCTTCAAGCGCTCAACGATAACAGATCCTTCAAGGCCAGCGTTGTGAGCGATTTGACGTACTGGCTCTTCGATCGCACGAAGAACGATTTTCACACCAGTAGCGATGTCGCCTTCAGCTTCGATTGCAGCTACTTTGTTGTATACGTTTAGAAGCGCTGTACCACCACCAGCTACGATACCTTCTTCTACCGCAGCACGAGTAGAGTTTAATGCGTCTTCGATACGAAGTTTGCGCTCTTTAAGCTCAGTTTCAGTAGCAGCACCAACTTTGATAACCGCTACGCCACCAGCTAATTTCGCTAAGCGCTCTTGTAATTTTTCACGGTCGAATTCAGAAGTTGTTTCTTCAAGTTGAGCTTTGATTTGGTTCACGCGAGCTTCAATGTCAGCTGGGTTACCAGCACCATTAACGATTGTTGTATTTTCTTTTGTTACAACAACTTTCGCTGCGCGACCTAATTGAGATACAGTTGCAGACTTAAGGTCTAAGCCAAGTTCTTCAGTGATCACTTCACCGCCAGTTAAGATCGCAATGTCTTGAAGCATTGCTTTACGACGATCACCGAATCCAGGAGCTTTAACAGCTACTGCAGTGAATGTACCACGAAGTTTGTTCACTACTAATGTAGCTAATGCTTCACCTTCAACGTCTTCAGCGATGATTAATAGCGGTTTACCTTGTTGTACTACTTGTTCTAGTACTGGTAAAATTTCTTGGATGTTAGAGATTTTTTTGTCAGTAATTAAGATATATGGATTTTCAAGAACTGCTTCCATTTTGTCAGAGTCAGTTACCATGTATGGAGAAGCGTAACCACGGTCAAATTGCATACCTTCTACTACTTCAAGCTCAGTAGTGAAGCCTTTAGACTCTTCAAGTGTAATAACACCGTCGTTACCAACGCGCTCCATAGCTTCTGCGATTAATTGACCAACTTCTTCGTCAGCCGCAGAAATGGCAGCAACTTGTGCAATAGACTCTTTACCTTGGATTGGTTTAGAGATTGCTTTTAATTCTTCAACTGCAACAGCAACTGCTTTTTCAATACCTTTGCGGATACCCATTGGGTTCGCACCAGCAGTTACGTTTTTAAGACCTTCGCGAATCATCGCTTGTGCTAAAACAGTTGCAGTAGTTGTACCGTCACCAGCAACGTCGTTTGTTTTGCTAGCAACTTCTGCTACTAGTTTCGCACCCATGTTTTCGAATGGGTCTTCTAGTTCAATTTCTTTCGCGATTGTTACACCGTCGTTTGTAATAAGTGGAGAACCGAATTTTTTCTCAAGAACCACGTTACGTCCTTTTGGTCCAAGAGTTACTTTTACCGCATCAGCTAATTTATCAACACCGCGTAGCATCGCACGACGAGCGTCTTCGCTGAACTTAATCTCTTTTGCCATTACTCAACAACCTCCTCATATTGTGATAGAATCATGTATAGTTATCCGTAAAACGAATTATTCACTAATAACAGCTAAAATGTCACTTTCACGAAGGATTAAGTATTCCGTACCTTGGTATTTCACTTCTGTACCAGCATATTTAGAGAAGATGATGCGATCGCCAACAGATACTTCTGGAGCTACACGCTCACCACTTTCTAATACACGACCAGTTCCAACAGCAACTACTTTACCTTCTTGTGGCTTTTCTTTTGCTGTGTCTGGTAAAACGATACCGCTAGCAGTTTTGTCTTCAGATTCAACTAGCTCAATTACGACGCGATCACCTAGTGGTTTTAACAAGTGAAACAACCTCCTTATATAAATTATGTAGTCTTTCACTCTTGTTAGCACTCAACACCATCGAGTGCTAACACACTTATAATATTAATGAATTCCTTTTCTCTTTGCAAGAGGTACGCATAAAAAATTTTAGATTTTTTTGGTACTTCATTTTCCTACAAAGAATATTATTCGTTATACAAAATGATCTATACAATATTTTTTGATTTGAAGTTCCTTGCTTTTCCTAGTAGAATGAACATTGATTTATCACGTTGAAAAAGGAGAAATTACCAATTGAATAAACAATATGTGCTTATTCTTATTACGTATTTGGCCATGCAATTTTCTAGCTTTATTGGTATCCCTCTTATATACCAAATTGGTGTCGGAATTGGAGTTACTGAATCCGACATGGAGTTGTTAGCACCTAGTTATTGGATTGTGTTTAGCTTCTCCATTACGTTTGTCTTGACCATGATTTGGATCAGACGAAGCGAACGACTCACTCGCCTCGAGCGAGAAACGCCCGCAGATTTATCAGTTACTGTACTTTGGGCGATTATCGGTGTATTTATGGCCTTTATTGCACAATTAATTGCGATTACCATCGAATCTTTCCTAGGGATTGAGCAAGGGTCGGAAAATACGGAAATGATTATCCAGCTTATTGAAACATTTCCGCTTGTCGTACTTGTCAGTTCAATTTTTGGACCAGTTCTTGAAGAAATCGTCTTTCGAAAAATTATTTTTGGAACACTTTATAATCGGTATTCCTTTTTTATTTCTGCTCTTATTAGTTCCTTCATTTTTGCGATTGCACACATGGAACTGGAGCACTTGTTGTTGTACGCTGCCATGGGATTTACGTTTGCGTTCTTATATGTTCAAACGAAACGAATTATCGTTCCGATTTTTGCTCACGTGACGATGAATACACTTGTCGTTTTGGCTCAATTATTTTTAGAACGATGAAGTATCGATAATTGAACAGCAAGATTGGGATCGGAGGATTTATGTTAATGAAACAAACACCTTTATTTTCAGGGATTATATACGCGATTTTAGGGACATTATTTACGTATTTTGCGATTCAAAACGTTAACAACTATGGCTGGGGCTTTTTTACATTCTTCTTTATCTTGCTTGCTACCCTTGACTACGGCTCAGCCATTCGGTTAATTGCCTTTCATTTTCGCTGGAAACAACAGCAGCGAAAATAGTCTCTTTATGTGAAAAAAAATAACAAAGGCTGTTTGAATTTATGATTCAAACAGCCTATTTTTTAGTGAGCGATTATGTTATTAACTGCGACTCGTTCTTCCGCTTAACTTTTTGGAGAGAAGGCTTCTTTCGAATAGCAACAATAACAACCCCTGCGACAATTAACATTCCTCCGATAAAGAAGTTCACGTCCAATGTTTCATTTAGTAAAAGCCAACCTAAGAATGAACCAACAAGTGGCTGAAAAAAGAAAAACAATGAACCAATTCCAGCTTCCATCAGATCCATTCCTTTATTCCAAAGAAAGAACGCACCTGCGGTAGAAACGATCCCAACATAGACGACACCTAAAATAATGTATATGTCATTATAATAGACCTCGTTCCTTTGAAGTTCCCAAATCATCACTGGTGTTGTAAATAAAAGCCCAAATAAGATGGCATACGTCGTAATAACTAATGTTGAAAACCGTTGTGATGCTACTTTGACATAGACAGATAGAAGAGCCCAAGTAATCGCGGCACCTACTAATATGACACTTCCCCAAAAATAGCTTCCAACATGGGTATCCAACCCAATCACGATAACAACGCCAACGGTCGCTAGGAATAAAGCGATCATTTTTCGAACCGTTAACTTCTCCTGTAATACTATTTTGGCAAAAAGAGCAATAAACGCTGGAGTAGCAGCAGTGATTAATGAGCCGGTATGGGCATCTGATAATTTCGTACCGATAAACTGAAAGGAAATGGACACAAAATATCCGATAAACCCAATCCATCCAATTAACAACCAATCCCTTTTCCGGATGGAGGCTTGTGGTTTATTTTTTAGCTGAACCATTTTTACAATAGCAAACAACACAACAAATGCGATCATGTAACGCAACCACATAAGCGTAAACGGTGGAATATAGTCCAACACATATTTACTAACGACATACATCCCGCCCCAAATACTGGCAGCTAACGATAAACACAACGCTCCAAGTACATTTTGTTTCATATTTTACATACCTCCGTCTTTTTAAGGAATCAAAAATACATCCCCTTAAAGACGAGGTATGAGTTGTAACTATTCATACCTCGTCTTAGGAATGAATAGTTGGTTGATCATTTTCAAACACATCAAAATATAATCGCATCGTTTTTTTCCCTCCAACCTATATTTTTTAAAAATTTTAACATATTACATATAAAAAGTCCCTGTATTCTTTAAGCTTATGTGGTAGATTTTTTAAAATGACGAACAGGCTCGCCAATAAACAAAAGAAGCCCGCTAAAAAGAACGTCTACCCATGTATATGAGTTAAACATTTCATAAATGACACCCCCACCATTCGCTGCACTTATCTTGTGGGTTTCATATCGTCATAGTTCTGGAAGTTTTCTTACTAGTTTTTACTTATTTACTTGCCAATTTCGGGACTTTACTTGCCAATTTCGGGACTTTACTTGCCAGTCCCACAAAAAGTAGAGTAGAAAACTGATTTCAAAAGGGACAGCTTCTGCTGTCTCTTTCTACTTTCAGTTTCCCCTCATCAAAC
>JACDOC010000030.1 GCA_017656295.1 Bacillus sp. (in: firmicutes)
ACTCTAGATTGAGTATCAATCTCGCTAACTTATTGCCGGAATTGTGTGAACATCACAGAATATGGTGATGAGACAAAGTTTGAAATCCTGTATTAGCGAAAGCGAGAAAAAAGGATAGAACAAAAAAGCCGATAGCCGCTAATAAAAATCCGTTCGAAAAAGCATAAATGAGATAGCCAATCGAGACGAAGACTGATCCTAAGCCGATGAGCAGGGACGTCGTCATTTTCTTTACCGTCATTACGTTGACGAGCGCCCCAACGACAACACCTGCCCCCGCCACACTGACAAGAAACCCGTATTCCGTATCAGACAATAATAAAATTTCTTTTGAAAACGCAGCTTCCAATGAATCGACTGCCGTCATGAGGACGACTAAACAGCTAAATAAAAAGTAGACAAGCATGATATAAGCGGACTTGCGGCTAAAATCGATGACGATTGCCCAATCCTTTTTTAATAGATTAAAAGAAAATTTGGCCGTTGGTGCCGCCCTATTCGATTCAAGGTTCGGTAAAAAGAAAGTAATCCATCCTGACAAAAATAAAGCCGCCGCATTTATAAAAATAGCAAGAGAAGGAGTGCCGATCAAAAATAACAATCCGGCAATGGCAGGACCGATGAGAAATCCACCTGAGTCGATTAAGCTTCGAAGGGAATTGAATCGTTTGCGATCTTCAGGTTGGATTAATTGGATAATATAGGTCCTAGAGGTCGGTTCAAACATCGCGCCGGCCATGTTGATAAAAAATACAAAAACATAGATTGCCCATAATGAATCGACAAAAGGTAACCAAAAGATGAGAAGGGCACGGGTAAAGTCTAAACCAATCATCAAATTCCGTTTATTAAACCGATCAATGAGGCTTCCAGACCAAACGTTCGTCACTAAAGCAGCAAAAGGTTTGATGATATACAATCCCGATACGGCCAGTGGTGATCCGGTCATATCTAACACAATTAAATTTAGGGCGATAAAATAAATCCAACTACCTACGTTGGCCACTCCTATTCCGATTAGCAAGAGGAGTGGATTCTTCCATGTATGGAGTTTACTTTTCATTTGCATAAACGTTCCCTTCTTTTTTAAGAAAAATATTCCAAATATATTCAATAAATCTTTCTCCATTCCTTCTTTGTACCACAAAAAAGTTTTGTCCAAATATTGTAAAATTAAAGGTATAATATAAACCAGATTTGATTAAATTAGGGGCGATTGTATGAAAGGAAAAATTGCTGTTGTAACGGGTGTCAGCCATCGTAAAGGAATTGGGGCGGCTATTTGCCGTGAGTTTGCCAAAAAAGGAGTGGATATTTTTTTTACCCATTGGAAAAGTGATGAAGAGTGGGTGCGGGATTTTACAAACGAAATCCGTTCGACGGGTGTCCGTTGTGAAAGTGTAGATTATGATCTATCGGATGTTGAAGCTCCTAGTGAGCTGTTAGATATTGTTTCTGAACGGATGGGGTTTCCGGCCATATTGGTTAACAATGCAGCTCACTCGGAAAGAGATGGGTATGAACAATTAGATGCGAAGCTGTTGGATGACCATTACGCCGTCAATATGAGAGGAACTTTCTTGCTTTGTGTCGAATTTGCTCGGAGGTTTCAAAAGTTAAATCTGACTTCTGGTCGAATCATTAATATGACCTCAGGCCAAGATAAAGGTCCGATGATAGGGGAGTTAGCCTACGCTGCGACCAAAGGAGCCATTTCAGCTTTTACGCTTACGTTGTCAGCCGAACTCGCTCCACTTGGGATAACTGTCAATGCCGTTAATCCAGGACCAACCGACACCGGATGGATGACAGAAGATATCAAGAAGCATCTCAAGTCTAAATTTCCAAAAGGACGTATCGGACTCCCTGAAGACGCCGCCCGATTAGTCGCCTTCCTCGCAAGCGACGAAGCTGAATGGATCACCGGACAAGTCATTCATTCGGAAGGTGGGTTTTTAAGATTTTAAAACTTTAAAGTAGTGAGGGACAGTCCCGCGGTGCTTTAAAGCACCGCGGGACTGTCCCCAAAAGATGTCCCCAAAAGAAAAAAGGAGGCAATTTAAAAATGAAACATGCTTCAAAAATTACACCGTTTTTAATGTTTAATGGGCAAGCGGAAGAGGCTATGAATTTTTATATTTCTATATTTGACCAATCAGAAATCAATCATGTTTCGTATCATGAAAACGGTAAAGTGTTACATGCAACTTTCACTATTAAAGGTCAACCGTTCATGTGTATCGATAACTCAAGTGGGGAGCATCATCCTTTTACTCCGGCGATGTCCCTGTTTGTAACGTGTGATACAGAAGAAGAAATAGATAAGTTATTTGAAAAATTATCTCAAAATGGCAACGTATTAATGCCTTTAGCTTCTTATCCATTCAGTCCAAAGTTCGCTTGGGTAGAAGATCGATATGGGGTTTCTTGGCAACTCAATCTGGAAGCTAAATAGGTAAGGGTCCATGAAGACAGAAAAACTAAACATATTCGACGAACAACATCACTTAATTGGCAGCGCAACTCGTGAAGAGGTGCATCAAAAAGGGCATTGGCACGAAACGTTTCATTGTTGGATTATCAGTAAGGAAGACGGGAAGGACTTCATCCATTTTCAACTTCGCAGTAATCAAAAACGTGATTTTCCTAGTCTGTTAGATATTACAGCTGCTGGTCATCTATTAGAACATGAGACGGTTCAGGATGGGGTTAGAGAAGTACAAGAAGAATTAGGAATTAACCTATCTTTTAAGCAGCTCATTCCACTCGGTGTCGTTAAAGACGAAATTATTAGTAAACATTTTATTGACCGTGAGTTAGGAAACGTCTTTCTTTATATTAGTGAAGAAAACTTGGATGAAACTTTTGTTTTACAAAAAGAAGAAGTAGCTGGAATCATGAAAGCAGAATTTTACTCATTTTGTGAGCTATGGTTAGGAGGGCGAGATGAAATAACAGTAGAAGGCTTTGTCCTGTCAGATAGTGGAGATAAAATAAATATAAAGAAACGTGTCACAAAAGACCGGTTTTTACCCCATCCACCAAATTATTGGGAACAAGTGCTCAAACTGATCAAAAGGCATCTTTGAAACAACCAACGTAAGGAGCATCTAAATGAACACCTATTACGTAGACTTACATATTCATATCGGCCGAACCGCATCAGGAAAGCCGGTCAAAATTACCGGCGCCAAAACGTTAACGCTCACTAATATTTTAAAAGAATCTTCCAAAACAAAAGGATTGGACATGGTCGGGGTGATTGATTGTCATGTGCCCGAAGTTCTGGACGAATTGGAACAAGCCATCGAACAACAACAAATGATGGAGCACCCAGAAGGCGGCATCATCACCAACGATATCACCCTTCTTTTAGGAAGCGAATTAGAAATTTACGATGAGCGGTGCCATGGACCCATTCATGTGCTTGTATTTTTACCAACCATCCAAACGATGCGTACCTTTTCCAAATGGCTCGAAAGCCGGGTGAAAAATATTACGTTAAGCTCGCAGCGTATTTATGAAACTGGTACCGAGTTACAAACCTTCGTGAAAGAGTTAGGTGGTATGTTTATCCCGGCGCATGCGTTTACCCCTTTTAAAAGCCTGTACGGAAAAGGTGTACAAAAAAGTTTACGCGAAGTGTTCGATCCTGACCTTATTGATGCGGTAGAGTTAGGGTTAAGCGCGGATACGAAAATGGCCGACCAATTAGCCGAACTGCACTGCTATCCGTATGTCACCAATTCCGATGCCCATTCGCTCGGAAAAATCGCCCGAGAATATCAAATCATTCGCATGAACGCTCCGACTTTCACCGAGCTAAAAAAAGCGTTCAAAGAGGAAGATGGACGCGGAATTATCGCCAATTTCGGATTGAACCCGCTCCTAGGAAAATATTATCAAACGACCTGTGCGAACTGTTTTCATCCGATCGAAAACGAACAGAACCCTTGCCAAATGTGCGGTCATCAGCAAAAAATTAAAGGCGTGTCCGACCGGATTCAAGAATTAAAAACAGCTAGTACACCTCCGTCCAATCGGCCACCGTATATTTACCAAGTGCCGTTAGAGTTTATCCCGGGTCTTGGGAAAAAAACGTATCAAAAGCTGCTCGACCATTTTGGAACCGAAATGCGTGTGTTACATGGCACCACAGAGGAAGAGCTCACCGAAGTTATCGGACCAAAGTTAGCTCACCTAATCGTTCTTGCGCGAACAGGCCAGCTTTCTATTCATGCTGGGGGCGGTGGGAGATATGGGAAGGTTGATTCGTATCCAACTATTGACACTAAATAATTAGAATATTTATACTTAATTATAGAAATTAATGGAAGGAGCATGAACGGGGGCATGAAGTACTAATCCTATTTTTAGATTTCATTTTCATATGATGAGAAATCTAGAGATGGGATTAGTCTGCCCTTTTTTAGGATATACGCTGTTTTTACCGAACATAAGGATACGTATGTTTTAGGTCATTCTTGGCTTATCGGGACACGTCTATCTTTCATAGGGATGACACCACTCTAGATTTCTGGAGTGGTGTCTTTTTATTTTTTAAAGAATGAGGTGAGCAATCGATGACAATGATTCAAGTTCGGAAGGTCTCTAAAAGCTTCGGTGAGCGTGTCATATTAAAAGATATTCAGTTTGACATACAAAAAGGTGAAAAAATCGGGTTAATCGGTTGGAACGGAGCCGGGAAAACGACGTTAGTGAAAATGTTAATGAAGGAGCTTGATCCGGATCAAGGGTCCATCACCTTTATCCCTTTACATCTAAAAATTGGATATTTACCGCAATCGACTGACCAAACAGATTTAACAGAAGAAGTGTCCGAAGATTTTTTTCATATCATTAGTAAGTTAGGAGTACAAAAACATGTTGGTTGGGAAGGCGAGCGGTATCGACAGCTTAGTAATGGGGAGCGCTTGAAGCTTTCATTAGCCTCTATTTGGTCTCAACATCCAGAGTTCCTTATTTTAGACGAACCGACGAATCACTTAGATTTGCAAGGTGTGAAGTGGCTGATAAATGAAATGAAATCCTATGAAGGGGCGGCCTTGATCATCTCCCATGATCGCTACTTTTTAGATGAAACGGTGACGAAAATTTTTGAACTGGAAGATGGCCGATTAACCATTTATGAAGGCAACTATACGGTGTATCGGGAGGAAAAGAAGCATCAAATAGAAAAGCAACAACGAGAGTATGAAAAACAACAGCGGAAAATTCAAACGATTGAAAAGCAAGTAGCTCGGTTAAAGCAATGGTCCGATAAAGCCCATCGAATGGCAGGAAAAGTGGGAGTCGGTGCGGAAATTCGGCAAAAGGAATATGGCCGCGTTAAAGCAAAGAAAAAAGATCAGCAAGTTAAATCGAAATTAAAACGACTGGAACAAGAGCTGACCAAAAACAAAGCGGAAAAGCCGAAGGACGAAATGTCCGTTACGTTTCATTTTCAAGGAGGGGAAAAACGAGGCAAACGTGTAGTGGAAGCAACAGAACTATCAAAACAGTTTCAAGACCGCATACTATTTCAATCTAGTTATTTCTATATCAATCACGGAGAAAAGGTTGGCTTATTAGGTCCGAACGGGGCTGGGAAAACGACGTTACTCAAAATGTTGCTAGGTGAAGAGAATACCACAAGCGGCTCCTTATGGAAAAGCCAATCGCTTCGAATCGCCTATTTAAGCCAAGATGTCAATGACCTTCCACTCGAACAAACGGTGCTCCAATATCTCGATGTAGTCGACCGAGAGCGAATAGCACAGGCACGTACGATATTAGCGAACGTCGGACTAAAAGAAAAAGTTACAAAACCGATCAGCGCGTTAAGTTTAGGGGAGTGTACGAAAGTAAAACTGGTGAAGATGATTCTACACGACATCGACTTGCTTATTTTAGACGAACCGACCAATCATTTAGACCTTCCAAGCCGTGAGCAACTAGAAGAAACGCTCCTCGACTTTCCAGGAACACTGCTGGTCGTGTCCCATGACCGTTATTTTATCGAAAAAATATGTAACAAGTTATTAGTCATTGACAACCAACAAATTAAACGAATCGAAAGCGGGTTGAAGGAATATAGTGAAAATCGTGATAAAGAGAAGGCTCTAACGAAAAATCAGCTAGCAAATGAATTAGCCATTATCGAAACGAAAATAACGGAGCTGCTCGGGAACATTAGTTTACTAACACCAGGTACAGAGGAATATCAAAAAATTGATGAGGAACTAACAGAATTAATGAAGAAAAAGCGGGAATTCGTGAAGATAATGGAGAAATAATACCGATGATTAAACAAAGAGGGGGACTTTTTAGTATGAATTTTTACAGCTTCCCCTCTGTTTTAAATGTTATTACAAAGTGGTAGAAAATGAACATTCCTATTTCCAAACTCAATTGGTTGATTTGGCTTTTTCCATTACTGTATTTCATTCATGATGTGGAAGAAATTTTAACTGTAGAGGAGTTTCTTACGAAGCATTCGGATGTCGTACCGATTAAAATAACAACCTTAGAGTTTACTTTGGCCTTTTTGCTTTTATGGATATTTACGTTCATAGGATGCTATAAAGCTTCAAAGAATAAACGCTTTTTAGGTTTGGAATCTAAGACTTTCTTTTCCTTTTTAGTACCTGGCATATTTTTAGCTAATGGAATCGGTCATCTAATCCAATTGATTTTATTTCAAAGCTATGTGCCAGGGATCATTACATCGATCGTTATTATCTATCCCTATTCCTTCATTACGCTAAAATACTTGATTCATGAGCAATTATTAACCGTGAGAAAGTTTCTTTTATTTTTATGTTTAGGCTTTATTTTACAAGCTCCCATTGCATTACTTGCACATATCATTGTAAAAGGAATGGTCTATTATGTACCTTTGTTATTTAATGAACTGGTAGATAAAGGGGGATTTTGATAAACAGCCTAAAATGTATTTCATGGACCAAGATGTGTCAAGATGTAAAAAAATCCCACCCTCAATCATTTGACGGTGGGATTTTCTGATGTTAACGAGCCTGGCTATTTTCCTTAACCACTGTTGACACTATTTGCTCATTCTTCACTTCTAATAAATAATGTTTCCATACGTGTTCTCTGCCGCCATGCTGGTCATACCAGGCTTTCACACGCTCAACATGTGCTTGATCACTTCTTACTTTTTCTTCAATTTTTTCATAATCCTCAAAGCTTTCATACTCCCAGATGGCAAAGATTTCAACAGGTCCTTTAGTTATCTCTAATTCGATTTCTTTTCACAAAAAAGGATCTGATATGAATCAGACCCCTTCGCTTTTATCATTTTGATCTTTATTATGCTTATTCCCTTTACTATTATCGCCACTCGTTGGGTTCGTTGATAGTGGATCGGTGTGCTTTGGTGAGTTTTGATTCATGCTTCCTTTATTATATTTTTTCGTCATATTAACCGCTCCTTTTTAAGAAAATGTCGGTAAGTTGTCTAAATTGTTTGTTGGGTCCCCATCAGCATTGCTGCGAATATAATGTTCACCGTCTTTGCCTTTAAAAATATTGACCCCTGAAATCGCTCCACGTTCGACTTCCTGCAGCGCTTCGTGATACCAGAGCACACGACCGGAAGACGTTTTAAATTTAATAATGTCGCCATCCCCATTTTTTTTCACAGCAACAATTCTTTCTTGTGCCATCCCTCATCAACTCCTTTTCCACCGTTTAGCATGTCCACTCCAGAAATGTTTATTCAAGTAACACGGTTAAAGAAAGTAGATAGGTAAACGACGGAGGTACGGAATCCAAACTGGATGAACGCGTTTGAGACCATTTGCAAAATAGAGCGAAACGTAAAAAGAGGGGGCTAATTTAAGCCCCCTCTTTTTGCTGGATACCGATGTTTACAGAAGTAAAAATGCTAAAGGTGTCACAATAATAATTGTGAGCACAACTCGTTCAACCCAAATAACAAGCATTTTCGTGATGGAAATTGGAATTTCGGTTGATAAAATACATGGTACAAGCGCAGAGAAGAAAATAATTGCCGATACAGAAACCACTCCAATAACAAACTTGGTTACGAGCGCGGCTTCTGTTACGAGCAGTGCTGGTAAAAACATTTCGGCTATGGAGATCGCTACCGCCTTGGCTGCAAGCATAGGCTCTGGAAGTTGTAATAATGCGGTGAAAGGATAGAAGATGTAACCAAGCCAATCAAATAGCGGGGTATATTCTGCCAAGACAAGTCCAAGCAAGCCGACAGACATAATCGACGGTAAAATGGACATGGTCATAATAAATCCATCTTTTAAATTTTGATAAATATTTTTCCATAAAGAAGGCGATTTTTCCGCAGCGGCCATTGCTTCTTCCCAAGCTTTTTGAACTCGATTTCCTTTCACGACCTCTTCTTGTTTTCCTTTTAATCCGTTAAAATACTCATCACTCATTGATTTTAACGGCCAGATGCGGACTGTGATAGCGGTTACAATAAACGTCACGATTAATGTTGTCCAAAAGTATATATTCCACATTTCCATTAAGCCAAGCGTTTTGGCGACAACAACCATAAACGTGGCAGATACCGTTGAAAAACCTGTTGCAATAATCGCTGCTTCTTTAATCGTATACTTTCCTTCTTTAAATACTCGATTCGTGATAAGTAAACCGATGGAATAGCTGCCCACAAATGAGGCAACAGCGTCAATCGCAGAACGGCCTGGCGTCTTCCAAATCGGTCTCATCACCGGCTGCAGAAGTACTCCGATAAATTCAAGTAAGCCATATCCCACTAATAGCGCAAGAAATACAGAACCAATTGGAACAAGCAAGCCAACAGAAATAACAAGCTTTTCAAATAAGAATGGACCCATATTTGGGGCAAACAACCAAGAAGGACCTGTTTTTAATATTAATAATATAGCTGCTATAAGACCTAAAATTTTCAATATAGAGAACGCGATGTTCACTTTACTAGAATTCCATTTTTTAGTATAAAAAGGGTATAAGGCTCCGAGAAAAATGACAATCAATGCGTAATAAGGTAATACGGACGGAACGCTTTTTTGAATCGTACTTACAATATGATCAAGCATAATCGATGATTTTTCTCCAATGGTGACCGGAATAAAAAACATAAAAATCCCAATAGCACTGTAAACAATAAATTTAAAAACATTGATTAATGGTACTCTCGGCTTTCCTAAATTCGTCGGTAACGAATTACTATTTAACGGAGTATTTTTCATCCCATTTCCCCCTATCATGGAAAATTAATGTAGTTTAGGATTTTATTAAAGAAAGAATCTTTTTATCTCCCTTTTAATTACTGAAAAAACGACTTTTAATTATAAAATATTCATAATATTCTGTATTAATTATACTATAATTGGGCAACATGGAAATATTTTTTGATTGATAGGTGGGCGGTGGATTTTTATATCAAAAGAAGATTTTAAAATTATAAACTCATTACCCTTTTATTTGTCATTCAGAATAGTGGCATAGATACTATAAAAAAACTGGCTTATTTTGTAATACAGTGTCAATGTCTTTAATTATTTGATTTTTCATGTCTTTTGGAAAGCGAGGGGGAACGGTTAGTGGAAAAAGAGATCCTGTCCCAGCGATTTCGTCATTTTGCCGAAATAGAATGTAAAGGGTCATCCGAGTTATATGAGCATTTGTCCATAAATATAGCTGAAGATGACGAACTGCTGGAATTAGCTGCACACACTCGACCTGGTCAGCCTGTTCCTAACTTATTATTCGGTGCGGTTCACTACTTGTTACTGAAAGGAAAGAAACATGAACTTCGTGAATATTATACGAGTTTAGTAGAGCATCCAAAAGATGTCACAGAATCCTTCTCTTCTTTCCGGGAATTTTGTTTACAAAACAAGCAGGAGATAATCCCGATTCTTCAACAAAAACTTGTCCAAACGAACGAAGTCAGACGTTGTGCTTATTTGTACCCTGTTTTTTGTTTTATTTACGATCAAGTAAAAAAGCCGTTAGCACTCGTGGAGATTGGAACGAGTGCCGGATTCCAGCTGTTATGGGACCAATACAGTTATTCGTATGGAACGAATAAACGGTATGGGAACGTAGAGTCTAAAGTACACATTACTTCTGAAATAAAAGGAAATCGGCAACCGTTCTTTATAGAAAAAAGTCCGCCAGTGGTTCAAAGAATTGGAATTGATTTGTATATAAATGATCTTAACAACCATGAAGATGAGTTATGGCTCAAAGCATTAATTTGGCCTGAACATAAAGAGCGACGAAAGCTGTTTGAAAAAGCGGCTAGTTGTGTGAAAAATCAACCATTGCAGTTGATGGAAGGGGATGGAGTATTATTACTCCTTGAAATGGAAAAGCAAATTCCTCATGACTCAGTTCTATGTATCTTTCATACTCACGTCGCCAATCAAATACCAGAAGAAAGGAAAAAACAATTGATAGAAAACATTCGGACGATTGGCCAAACAAGAGAGGTGTTTCATCTTTATAACAATATGTGGGACCGAAAACTCCATCTTGATTACTTTATCAATAAAAAAGAATACAAGACTACTGTTGGAGAAACGGATGGCCATGGTCGCTGGTTTACGTGGGAATTATAGAGGTGAATACGATGTTATATGAAGTAAAAAAGCTATTAGAAAATAACGAATTTGAAAAAGCCCGAACAACGCTTCTAAAACTATTAGAAAAACAACCTGATCATCCCGAACTTAACTTTTATTGTGCCTCCGCCCACGATGCGTTAGGTATAGAAAGAGAAGCGATACCGTATTATGAACAAGCACTAGTGTGTCAAATTGAAGGCGAACTTCGTGAGGCCACGTATGTTCAACTAGGTAGTAGTTACAGATGCATAGGTGAGTATGAAAAGGCTAAGCAAGTATTCAAGAAAGGGATAAAAGAGTTTCCAACAAACTTAGCCCTTCAAACATTTATAGCTCTAACGTTGTACAACTTGGAAGAACATTCAGAAGCTGTTTCTACATTACTAAAGGTATGTATTCATTCCTCCGATGACAAGTGGATTTTCAAATACAGAACAGCACTCCAATATTATGGTGAACATCTGGATGAAACTTGGTAAATTTTTTAAAATACAAATGAAGATTTGGGTAATTATATTCATCTAGTTTGACTTTTTTACATGGAGATTGACACCTGTTCATCATCCTACCCGATTACTGAATAGGGAATTATTTTCCAACTAATAAATTCGAAAAATTGCGTCATCTATAATTTTGTAAAGTTTGCAAAGTGGAGGTGTTCGCCCAGTGTAAAAAACTACCCTTTTTCAACGCAAAAAATAAATTAAAAAGGGGTAGTCATGATGAACAGTCAATCTTTTCGTTCCTTATGGGTTGGTCAAGGGCTGGCGAATTTCGGTGACGTGTTTTATGTCGTTGGGCTCATCGCCATTTTATATTCAATAAGTAAATCGGCGTTTTATTTAGCGCTTTTACCGTTTATTACGACGTTCGGAAGGTTTTTAGGCGGGGTCATTTCCCCTATTTTGTTTAGTCGGTTTCCTTTAAAATCCTTGCTTGTCGGTTCACAAGTAAGTAAAACCGTCCTATTGCTTTTGCTTGCTTTGGGTATGCATGTTACCTCCGAATTGAACTTGTTCGTAATTCTAACGTTAGGTGCGTTCATCGCCTTTTTAGATGGTTGGGCGCTGCCAGCTACACAAGCGATGCTTCCACGGCTTGTTCATGAACGTGAGCTAGTGAAAGCAAACAGTTGGGTCTCAGGTGTTCAGCAGTTGACGCAATTAGGCGGCTGGGGACTCGGGGGCGTACTCGTTGCAGCGATGGGGGGACCAAACATTCTTTGGTTCACGTTTATCCTATACGTGTGTTCATCCGTTTTGATGACGGGGCTTGTAGATCCGACCCCTTTTCAGAAAAGTCGACGTGAAAAAGCAGGCGATGTGTTAAAAGAAGGTTGGAATATCATTTGGTCTCACCCGTTGTTTCGTACGATTCATATTGTGATTTTTCTTGAGGCGATAGCGTATGTCGTTTGGATTGCGGCAATTTTATATGTGTTTGTGACAGAGGTTCTTCAAGCAACGGAAGCTTGGTGGGGGTATATTAACACGTCCTTCTTTATCGGGCTTCTTCTTGGTAGCGTTGTATGCTCCAAGTATGCCACTTTGATCGAACGTCATATGAAACAGGTCATTCTTGTTGCCTCATTTTCTGTCAGCGGCATTACTTTTTGGTTTGGGCTCAATGAGTGGGCGTTATTGGCCTTGGCACTCAGCTTTTTCATTGGGGTCGTAGAACAAATGAAGTCTATTGGAATTGATACCCTCTTGCAAAAAGAAGGGGCACCGGAAAAGTTGCCAAAAATTTATGGAGCACAAAGCACCTTGATTTCCTTTACATTTGGGGTCTCGTCTCTTTTATTTGGAGCTATTGCCGATATGTGGGATGTCCGTGTCGCCTTTTATCTTTCGGCCTTTTTACTTTTAAGTGCATCCATTTATTGGACGGTTAAACAAAAACATCTTCCCGCGAGTATTGAAAAAAGTGAACAGCAAGTTTCTTTATAAGGTTCAGGCTGCATCTTACAAGGTTCAGTCTGATTCAAAAAGGAGGTAATGATTTGTCCAAACCATCTTACCGTTTGGGTTCATTGTTTTTTATAGCGTTCATGCTAGCCATTCTTGGCGGATGCCAAGAGAACAGCGATACCGATGAAGATATTGTCGCTTACATTTCGTTGAATGAGGATTCCGTTTTTAAACAAACGTTTGATCAATTAGCTCTCGGTAACATATTTGATTTTCATCTAAAACTTCCGCAAGCCGATCAAAGTTGGGTCGACATTTGGGTGGAAGGGTATAAAAATGGACAAAAAGTAAGCGACCATCCCATCACACAACTTTCTTTTGGGAATAGCCCAAAAGAAGTTAACGAGGGTCCAATGGGATTTGGCATCATCAATCCTGGAGACGAGGGACAATTGTATTTTCTTTATGGCCCAGGGGTTTCAGCTAATCCTCATGAAATAGAAGAGGAATTCATCATTGAATCTGGCATGACTGGTTGGGAGGATGGAGTTGGTACAGAGACGGTTCGTTTAACATCAGGTGAAACGAAAATATTAGGGGCCTTTCGCCATACAGAGAATAGTATGGAGACGTATGATCTTTCTGACCCAGAAGCGGTAGAACGTATGATTCAAGAGGACACGTTTGTTCTTTTGGTGAAAATAAAAGTAGAAAAAAGGGATTGATAACTTTTAATTTTAGTAGATAAAGGAGATACGGATGAAATTATATGGTGATTTTGTGAAAGAAGATTGGCTTAAGGCATTTAAAATGGCAGAGCATGATGTCCCATCCTTATGATTATTAATGGAGCGTGGGATCATAATAAAATCTTAACGAAATGGGAAAAAACGTTTGAGTCGAGTACATGTGCACTCCACTGGAATACCATCGTTGGAACGATTGGTCATCAGCAAATAGGTTTTGCAAATGTGTTTGGGGGTCCAAGCGCGGCGGTCATTACGCATCAATTTGCTATCCTTGGGACGGAGCGGTTCATTCAAACCGGGTATTTCGGTGGACTGGCTGAAGAAGTGCAGTTTGGTGATATTTTGATTGTGACTGGCGCTGAAATGGCTGATGGTGTTTCGCATTGGTACCTACCAGAAAAAAAGATGGTAAAAGCCGATCCTCGTTTAGTAGAAGAGGCGATTGATTTTTGTGAAAAACGAGGATATCGGTATATCACTGGGACGGTTTTTACTACCGGAGCGATTATGGTCGAAACGAAAGAGTTAGTGCAACAATGGGCGAAACGTGGCCATGCAGGTGTCGATATGGAAACCGCTACGACGCTCGCCGTGGCGAAAAAACTTCGCAAGCAAGCCATCGGACTCCTCACCCTTTCTGACCATATTATTAAAGGGGACACGTTTTTCACGATTGATACGAACAACAATATATTGAAAGAAAGAACAAATGAAAGGATAAAGGAATTGGCCCTGTATCTTTCCGGATGTAAAAGTTTAAAAATTTAAGACCTTAGTAAGATGTCCAATAAAATTTAGTTCACGATACTTCCCAGAGAAGTATCCTTTTCTTTTTTGGAGGCACTTGAGAAAGCAATCACCTTCAGTGAAAATAAAAAGTAAAGATTTTAACAAAAATGGAGGACAAGGATATGAAACGTCTAGCGGTATTTTGCGGTTCAAGAAACGGAGTGGCTCCTGAATATCGAGAAGGAGCGATTCAGTTAGGGAAAGAGTTGGTGAAACGAGGACTTTCGCTTGTTTATGGTGGAGGTAGTGTGGGCCTTATGGGCGCTGTAGCGGATTCGATGATAGAAGAAGGCGGGGAAGTGATTGGAGTCATGCCTCATGTGCTTCATGAGCGAGAAATTTCGCATCCCCATTTGACGGAGCTAATTCTGGTCGAAACGATGCACGAGCGTAAAGCGAAGATGGCTAGTATAGCTGACGGATTTATCATTTTACCAGGTGGCCCGGGAACGATGGAGGAATTTTTTGAAGTATTTACATGGGCGGTCATAGGTATTCATCAAAAACCAATTGGCTTGCTAAATGTTCATCAATATTATGAACCACTTCTATCATTGTTTGATCACATGGTCGAACAGCAATTTTTACAAGAAAAAAGCCGCTCGCTGATTATCGTCGAATCCGACCCGAAAGTGTTACTCGACCGACTTTCTATGTATCATAATGAAACGGTTTGACTGGGCCGCTCGTAAGTAAAAAAGAGTAGACTTAGGTAACTGTCTAGTGAAAAATAAGGGCCATGATAACAGTTTTATGGACAAAATCATGTTCTCTCGGCCATTTAGTTTGAATGTCGCGAACATAGGGATCAATGTTCCTATCGGTATTTATGAGCCCCATTTCGGGTTCTATGTGCCAAAATCCGATTTTTCTGAGCTAATGTTGGGATTCTTGAGTTAAAAATGTGCCAATTGCGTTGTCCTATAAACCCAATCCAAGATTTTTTGAGCCAAATCTAAAACTTTGTGTCTCAATGCTTAAAGGCAGTCATCAAGCATTTGTCCAATGATAAACGAAGCATTACAATAATAGTAATTTATTTCTTTATTCTTCCTTCGAAAGTTGTACAAATCCTACTACAAGTAAAGGTGTTAAACAATGGAATTTCAAAAACGACAATATTTCAAAATGAATCCGGCTAGGTTATTAACTCTCATTTTATTTAGTTTTATCGTTCTAGGAACGGTGCTATTAAAACTACCAATAGCGGTTGAGCAGGAAATTTCGTGGGTGGATGCGTTTTTTACGACGGTATCTGCCCTGACTGTGACGGGATTAGTTGTTGTTGATACCGGAAGTACGTTTACTACGTTTGGGGAAGTCGTCATTTTACTGTTAATTCAAATCGGTGGCATCGGAATCATGACGTTTGCCGTGTTAATTTTTTTAATGGTAGGTAAACGCATTGGTGTAAAAGAGCGGATGTTAATTCAGCAATCGTTAAACCATATGTCCATCGGTGGGGTCGTCGCGTTAGCGAAAAAAATATTAATCGTTTCTTTAATCATCGAAGCCGTCGCTTTTTGTGCACTTTCGGTACGTTGGGTGCCGGAATATGGCTGGAAAGAAGGAATGTATGTCGCCGTCTTTCATTCCATTTCAGCTTTTAACAATGCGGGATTTTCGATTTGGTCTGACAGTTTATCGAAGTATGTTGCTGACCCGATTGTGAACTTGATCATTAGTTTACTCATTATTCTTGGTGGGTTAGGCTTTACGGTTTTAATTGATTTATGGGAAAAAAAGGACTTTCGCCAATTGAAGCTGCATACGAAATTAATGCTATTTGGGACGATTTTTTTAAACCTTTTTTCCATGGTGGTCATATTCGTACTAGAATATCAAAATACACTTGGAAATTTATCTTGGTTCGGTAAATTGCAAGCGTCGTTTTTCCAAGGGATTGTTCCAAGAACAGCTGGATTTAACTCCGTAGACATTGGAAGTTTAAACGAATCAACATTGTTTTTTATAATGATTTTAATGTTCATTGGTGCTGGAAGTACTTCAACGGGTGGGGGTATTAAATTAACTACTTTTTTAGCGATCACCATATTTGTATTTGCCTTTTTGAAAAATAGAAAAGAGGTTGTATTGTTTCGTAAATCGATTAGCGATACGATCGTGTTTCGAGCGCTTGCGATTGCCATCGTTAGCTTAGGGGTGATCACTTTATCCACCTTTTTATTATCTATTACTGAACAAGGCCATTTTTTAGCTACACTATTTGAAGTGGTGTCTGCCTTTGGAACGGTAGGGCTGTCGATGGGCATTACAAGTCAATTATCTCTTTTTGGGAAAATGGTGATTGCTATCGTTATGTTTATTGGAAAAATCGGACCCCTTACGTTGGCATACTCGATGACAAAACCGGATAGCGTCGTCATTCGTTATCCAAAAGAGGATATTTTAACAGGATAAAATAATATGAGCAGGATTTCCTGCTTCTTTTTTAATAATTAATATCCAAAAAATTGAATTATTGGATTGACCTGCAAGTGATTCTGGTGTTTTATAAAAAGAGGGATTATTCGAAGAGAGGGGGCTGCAACGGTGTCGTGGCTACTTGGAGGTATAGTTATTGGTATTTTACTTGATCGTATGATTCAGTTGCCGAAAGCCCGTAGAATCAATAAACGAATAAATGAACTTGAACGAATTTTTCAATTGGCAGAAAATTCGAAAGACATTATCTATTATTTTGAGCTAAAGCCAGAATGGAAATTCAAATATATAAGTCCTTCATTAGACGCGAACTTAGGAGAAGGGTTAGTCCAGGATAGTTATCAAAACCCATTCGAACCAATTGAACGAATCCATCCTGACGATTATGAGACCCTCTTGAAAAAAATGACTGGAAATCTTGATTATGAAAAGCCAATTATTCAACGGTGGAGAAATAAGGAAGGAAAATATCAATGGTTCGAGGAATACGCTACTCCGGTGTATGAAAAAGGAAAAATGGTAGCGATTCAAGGAATTATTCGGGTTCTCCGTCAAATGTTGGGGTGGTAAAGAAATCAGGCCACCCCTATCCTATATGTAGACCCATTCCTTTATACTGATGTCTCAATAAGATTCTTGCTCGAAATCTCTTGAAGTTTTTATA
>JACDOC010000031.1 GCA_017656295.1 Bacillus sp. (in: firmicutes)
TCTCCGAAAAAGTTTGAATAAGACTCAAATTCATTGACGTTGACGCTTCGTTTTGTTTAGTTTTCAAGGATCAATCATCATCACTTTTTTAACAGTGACTTTTATAATATACTACATAAAGTTAGTTGTCAATAACTTTTTTTATGTTTATTTTTCGCTTTGTTTTCTAGTCTATCATCAGCGACGATAAATAATTTACCACAGTAACAATAGAGAGTCAATAAGAATTTATCAAAAAATCATTTTTTTTTGCGAGGATATGTTATATGTCATTGTTGATTTTTAGCAAGTTATTTACATGAAGCGAAAGGCGGCGACTCCAGCGGGAACAAGAAGCCGCAAGACCCATACTTGAGCGTAGCGAGGGAAGCAGCTTGCGGCTTGCCCGCGGAAAGCGTCCGCCTGCAGTGAAATGTATAAATATCGACAGTATCATTTAACAGAGCCTTTTGCAAAAATAGAAACCGCCGATTTTACTCGACGGTTAATCATAAAATCCACAGTTGAATACAAGCGAGTGCTAACACCCCTGGTATTCCTAAAAAACCTGAAATAGATGATGTAAGCAAATTAATTGGGACGTGAAGACCAATATAACTGCCAAAAGCGTTTAAGAAAAATAGAAATAATGCTCCAATCAATACTTTAATACACGCCTGTCCAACAAATTTTACGTATTTTCCAGCAGAGCTAGCAGTTAAAAGCAAAACAATCACCAAACTAATAATCGAAATGATAATTATCGGGTTCAAAAACGATCCCCCTTTTTCCCGTTTGTTAACATTTTATGAACAATTTGTCCAAGTAGAACGAGAAAAAGGGACTATCGTTCCATTCGTAGATTACGCTTTTTAGCTTCCCGTAGTAAATAAAAATATTTGGCCTCACAAATTTTCGTTTGACTTAGTAAGTCCTCGTTATAGTCAAAACTAATTTGTAACAAATTTTTTTGGCGCATCCATTCCGATTTAGCTTGTTCTAGTTGCCAAAGTAATTGATGATCAAATTGTTTACGAAGCTTTCCTTTTTTTCGAAAAAGCATATTCTTTTTCTCCTTGTAAAGGAATTATAGTTCTCTTCTTCCTTCTAGAGCTTTTGATAACGTCACTTCATCCGCATACTCTAAGTCTCCTCCTACCGGTAAGCCATGAGCAATGCGGGTGATGCGAATGCCTGTTGGTTTCAACAGCCGAGAAATATACATGGCTGTTGCTTCACCTTCAATATTCGGATTGGTGGCTAAGATAACTTCTTGAACGGTTTCATCTTGAAGTCTCTTTAATAAATCAGGAATATTAATATCTTCGGGTCCAATACCATCCATTGGTGAAATCGAACCGTGTAATACATGATACAACCCATTGTATTCTTTCATTTTTTCCATCGCTATGACATCTTTTGGATCTTGAACGACACAAATAATACTTCGATCTCTTCGTTGGTCTTCACATATATAACATGGATCTTGATCTGTGATATGACCACATATAGAGCAATAATGTAAATTTCTTTTGGCGTTTACAAGTGCTTTCGCAAAGTCTAGTACGGCATCTTCTTTCATATTTAGCACAAAAAATGCCAGACGAGCGGCCGTCTTTGGCCCAATCCCTGGCAATTTCATAAAGCTGTCAATCAGCTTAGATATTGGTTCTGGATAGTGCATATAGTTTCCTCCTAGAACATTCCTGGAAGGTTCAACCCTTTAGTAAACTGACCCATTGTTTTCGCAGTTAACTCGTCTGCTTTTTTCAACGCATCGTTTGTTGCTGCTAAAACAAGGTCTTGTAGCATTTCAATATCGTCTGGGTCCACTACTTCTTCATTAATTTTCACTTCAAGTACTTCTTTATGACCGGAAACAACGACTGTTACCATTCCACCGCCAGCTGTACCTTCTACTTTTTGTTCACCTAGCTCTTCTTGTGCTTGTTGCATTTTCTTTTGCATTTTTTGCATTTGTTTCATCATATTTTGCATATTACCCATTCCACGCATCATAATGATCCCTCCAACAATTAATCAATAATTTCAATTAAATCCGATCCTACTAATTGCACAGCATTAGCAACAACCGGATCTTCTTCCTTCTCGTCTTCTTTTTGGTCTAATTTTTGCGAACGAATAAAATCTTCCCTGATTTTTCCCCATTGTTTTTCAGGAACTCCGATGACGGCATATGGTACTCCTACTAGTTCTTCTAATATTCCAGAAAGCGCCTCTAAAAACCGTTGATTTTCCATTGCCATTTGACAATGAATCTCATATTTAAACTTTAAAATAAACGCTTTTGGAGAAGCAGCCACCGGTTCGGCTTCGTTTAATAATGCGGCTTGAGAGCGCATTTGGCGATTATTCAATGATTCTAAAAGATCTCCCCAGCGACTTTTAATTAAATTTAAGTCTTGTCTTGTCGCTTCTTTTAAGACTTGTTCTACTCGTCCAACCGGCACTTTAAATGAAGAACTTCGGACAGCGCGTTTGTTAGTTGACTGATTTTTGTCAACCACCTTTGGTGCTCCTTGCTTCAATTGCTGAACTTCCCGCTCTAATTCTTTCACACGCTGCAATAACTGTTGTACTTCGGAATCATCAGCAAACGAGCGGGAACGTTCGATTTGGCAAAGCTTGACTAGAGAAACTTCCAAATAAATGCGTGATTGATTAGAGAATTTCATTTCTTGTTGAGCCTTGTTTAATACATCAATATATTCGTAAATTAAATCCGTCGCTACTTCTTCAGCCAGCTGACGAAACGGCTCATCAATAACTACCCGATGATAAGCGTCTTCTAAGTTAGGTGCAGTTTGGTACAAGAGTAGGTCTCGGAGATAAAAAATTAAATCCTCCGTCAGTTTAGATGGGTCTTTTCCGCTTGCTAATAATTCCTCAAGAGACTGAAGGGCACTATGAACATCTTTTTGAAATACACTGCGAACTAATTGATTTAAGTAAGTTTGAGCAACAGAGCCCGTGACGGTTAACGCATCGTCCGTTGTCAACATATCCCCGCTAAACGACACTGCTTGATCAAGTAAGCTGAGCGCATCCCGCATACCACCTTCTGCTCTTCTGGCAATAATATGAAGCGCTTGCTCATCATACCGAATTCCACTTTCATCGGCAATTAATTTCATTCGATTGACAATCGCAGATGTCGTAATTCGCTTAAAATCAAAGCGTTGACAACGAGAAATGATGGTAAGCGGGATTTTATGCGGTTCTGTCGTTGCTAAAATAAAAATGACGTGTTTCGGTGGTTCTTCTAACGTTTTTAATAATGCATTAAATGCTCCAATAGAGAGCATATGCACTTCGTCAATAATATACACTTTGTATTTCACAGACGAAGGAGCATATTTTACTTTATCCCGAATATCACGAATCTCTTCAACGCCATTGTTTGAAGCGGCATCAATTTCAATGACATCTTGAATCGATCCGTCGGTTATTCCACGACAAGCCGCACATTCATTGCACGGTTCGGAAACTGGAGAGCGCTCACAGTTCACAGCTTTGGCTAAAATTTTTGCCGCACTTGTTTTCCCTGTTCCTCGAGGTCCAGAAAATAGATAGGCATGCGATATTTTTTCATGCAGGAGGGCATTTTGCAACGTCGTTGTGACATGTTCTTGGCCGACGACATCTTTAAAGTTTTGTGGACGCCAAACACGATACAAAGCTTGATAACTCATTTTTATCCCTCCTGCCAATTCATCTTTTTTATTCTCATTACATTATACCGTATCTAATCGGTTTTACAAAAAGGAATATAATAAAAAAATCCATCCTCTAATGGATGGATGTACTTTACTATGTAATCTGCCGTGCACCTTTCGTCGACAGATATCCATAAGCGTTACTCAAGCAGTTAGCTCAGCCCAGGCACCCCTGCGGCACATGAGAGGTTCCACTTAATGCTGCTTCCTTCCGGACCTGACATGGTTCATGGATTCCCATTGCGCAGGACCCAGACGTCAACACCACTTACTTGAGGCAGACCCTACAGTATATCAGCCTCGGAAAGGAGTTCGGCCTCGCTAGAGCGGATTGCGAGTACAGGGCACCGCTACCTCCCCGCTTAGCACGGCAAAGTTGATACCAAATTTAGGCGTCTTATTGACGCATATACAAGTATACTCCTATTTCACAAAAAATGCAACGAATATCCGCTGTCATTTTTTGTGATTAATAATCATCTATCTTTTTCTGTCGTTCTTTCTTTTTTCGTTCTCGAAGCTTTCGAAAAAACGATGTCAACAGTAAGCCACATTCCTCTTCAAGGACTCCAGAAACAACCTCGGCTTGATGGTTAAAGCGTTCGTCTGTTAACAAATTCATTAAGGTACCAGCACACCCTGCTTTCGGATCCTTCGCTCCGTATACTACCCGCTTGATGCGTGATAAGATGATAGCACCGCTACACATTGGACACGGCTCCAACGTCACATACAATTCCGCTTCTTCAAGTCTCCATGTCCCGAGCTTTTGACACGCTTGTTGAATCGCTAAAATCTCCGCGTGCGTTACAGCATCTTGAGTCGTTTCACGTAAGTTATGGGCAGTCGAAATCACTTGATCATTCCAAACAATGACAGCACCAATAGGGACTTCACCTATTTTTTCGGCTTTTTTGGCTTCTTCAATCGCTAGCTTCATGTATGATATATCTCTTTCTTCAAACAACGGAATCCAATTCCCTTCTTCACTACTTTTTATCGGTTTTTCTCATAATTTATCTTACCGAAAACAAACTAATCATTAAAGGAGAGATTGACTATGAAGTCACCATCGAATGTTGCCCTTCTTATTATTGATATCATCAATTCGTTTCGTTTCGGGCATGGACCTATTTTAGCTGAACGAACGTTATCGATCGTTCCACGTATTAAAGCGTTAAAAGAAGTTTGTCGTAAAAAGCAAATTCCTATCATATATATTAATGACAACTATAACATATGGCGAGCGGACGTCCAAAAGCTTATTAAACAATGTACCAATGATTTAAGTTCACCGATTATCAACGAGCTTCATCCGGACGAATCCGATTATTTTTTAATAAAACCCAAATATTCCGCTTTTTTCGGTACCAGCTTAAATCCCCTTTTATCTCAATTAAATATAAAACAGCTTATTTTGACCGGTATTGCCGGAAACATTTGTGTGCTGTTTACCGCCAACGATGCATATATGAGAGATTACCGCTTATTTGTCCCTGCTGATTGCATTACATCTGTGGACCCGAAAGATAATGAATATGCTTTAAAAATGATGAACTACGTGTTAGACGCACGGATTGACCCATCGGATCAACTTATTTCACTCCTATCTCATTTTTAACATGTATTCTCCTTTCCCTTCATACAATGTTTTTAGTGAATAAGGGTAAAAGAGGAGGTCACATAATTTGCAAATTCATGTTGTTCAACCGAATCAAACATTGTTTGGAATCGCTCAAGCCTATAGCATCTCCCCTTCGGAAATACAAACAGCCAATCAAATTCCAAATCCGGATAACCTCGTCGTTGGGCAAACGATCGTTATTCCGATTGTCGGACAATTTTACTGGGTACAAGCTGGTGATAGTCTTTGGTCCATTGGTCAAAAGTTTAATATTGATTATCAAGAGCTTGCTCGGATTAACGGTATTAATCCAAACCAACCGCTTTCAATTGGATTACGAATCTATATCCCACCTTCTCCAAAGTCAAGAGCAGAATTCAATGCCTATGTCGAACCATTTGGTCAAACGGTCTCTCAAGCATTAGAAGACAGTTCTCGAGAAGCTGCTCCCTATTTAACGTATTTATCTCCATTCAGCTTTCAAGCGAAAAGGGACGGTTCCCTCTCTGAACCACCTTTAGGAAACCTCCCAGCCATCGCCGAAGCCAATCAAAACGTACTAGTTATGGTCATCACGAACCAAGAAGAAGGACAATTTAGTGATGAACTCGGTCGAATTATTTTAAACGATCAACAAGTTCAAGAAAAATTTTTAAACAATATTGTGGCTACCGCGAAAAAATACGGGTTTCGTGATATTCATTTTGATTTTGAATACTTACGCCCTGAAGATCGCGAAGCTTATAATCAATTTTTACGAAAGGCTAAACAACGATTTAGCCAAGAAGGTTGGCTGCTTTCGACTGCTTTAGCTCCTAAAATAAGGGCTGATCAAAAAGGGAGATGGTACGAAGGGCACGATTACAAAGCTCATGGAGAAATTGTCGACTTTGTCGTTATTATGACGTATGAGTGGGGCTATAGTGGCGGGCCACCTATGCCAGTTTCACCCATTGGACCCGTTAGACAAGTACTGGAATACGCGATAACTGAAATACCACCAAACAAAATTTTAATGGGACAAAACTTATACGGATACGATTGGACACTTCCGTTTAAAGAAGGAGACATTGCCAAAGCATTAAGTCCTCAACAAGCAATCCAATTGGCTGTTAAATATAATACAAACATTCAATACGATTATAATGCTCAAGCTCCTTATATTGATTACGTGGACGAAAACGGGAAACAACATAAAGTTTGGTTTGAAGATGCTCGTTCGATTCAAGCGAAATTTAATTTGTTAAAAGAGTTAAATTTACGTGGGATGAGCTACTG
Organism: Bacillus sp. (in: firmicutes); assembly: GCA_017656295.1. Lineage (NCBI taxonomy): Bacteria > Bacillati > Bacillota > Bacilli > Caryophanales > Bacillaceae > Bacillus > Bacillus sp. (in: firmicutes). Next base: position 6,619 of record JACDOC010000031.1, read on the forward strand.
GAAGCTTGGCCTTTCGTTCCCACAAAACTGGTTACTTATTTCTGACCAATTTGAAGTCGTTAAACGATAACACATTCTCCCCGCCATCTGGTGGGGATTTTCTTTATTTTTTACATAAAAACTTCCCTTGGAAATATTCCGTACTTTCACCTCTTAAAATATATGATAAAATAACCAATGGTGCTCTTTTTTCTGATAAGAAGAGTTGTATGCGGAAATAGACTCGAGGAGGACGAAGCATGGGGAATACGCCTTTCATAACGGTCGAGGGCCCGATTGGAGTAGGAAAAACTTCTCTTGCCAAAGCCATTTCACAATACTTTCAGTTCCATCTCTTGAAGGAAATCGTTGACGAAAACCCTTTTTTAGATAAATTTTATGAAAACATCGATGAATGGAGCTTCCAAACAGAGATGTTTTTCCTATGCAATCGTTATAAACAACTAGAAGATATTCAAACAAATTTTTTACAAAGAAAAGAGCCCGTCGTAGCCGATTATCACATATTTAAAAATTTGATTTTTGCCAAACGTACATTAAAAGAGGCTCAATATGAAAAATACGTTCAAATTTATCAAATTTTAACGAAAGACATGCCTCGACCAAACGTGGTTATTTATTTAAATGCTAGCTTAGATACGCTCCTGCATCGAATCAAAATGAGAGGTCGAGATTTTGAAAAAAACATTAGCCCTCTTTATTTAAAACAACTTTCCATTGATTACGAACAATTTATGAATGATTTTGAGCAAAATCATCCAGACATCCCTGTGTTACGCTTCAGCGGCGATGAACTAGATTTTGTGAAAAATCAAGAAGATTTACAGCTTATATTAGACCAATTAAAAAATTCTCTGCAAAAAGGAGTCAATAACTATGGATCTTCGCAATAAATACGATATTCCGAGTAATGCCGTTATCACCATTGCTGGTACCGTTGGTGTTGGTAAATCCACGATGACGAAAGCATTAGCGAAAGCGCTCGGTTTTAGAACATCATTTGAAAAAGTAGATACGAACCCTTATTTAGATGCATTTTACAAAGACTTTAAACGTTGGAGCTTCCACCTGCAAATCTATTTCTTAGCGGAACGCTTTAAAGAGCAAAAGCGCATTTTCGAATACGGCGGTGGCTTCGTTCAAGACCGGTCCATTTATGAAGATACTGGTATTTTTGCCCGTATGCATTATGAAAAAGGAAATATGTCTGCCGTTGACTATGAAACATATAGAAGTTTATTCGAAGCCATGGTCATGACTCCATATTTCCCTCATCCTGACCTTCTTATATATTTAGAAGGTTCTCTTGACGATGTAATACGTCGAATTCGCGAACGCGGTCGCCCGATGGAACAGCAAACTCCGATTGAATATTGGGAAGAAATGCACCGGCGCTATGAAGATTGGATCAACACGTTTAACGCCTGCCCAGTTCTTCGCTTAAACATTAACGAATACGATTTATTCGAAGACGAACATTCCATTGAACCAATAGTTGAACGGATATCTACGTTCTTAAAACAAACAAGAATGCTAAAAAAATAAAAGATTCCCGCTTTGTTGGGAATCTTTTTTGTTACCACAAGAGGGATGTTAGTAGCCACGGACTTCAGATGCGATAAAATGACAAAAAAAGAGTTGGCCATATGAGCCAACTTCTGAAACTATAAATTTATATTCGCACTCCAAATTTTAAAAGTAAAAAATTCGTTACAATCAGATGTAACGAATTCATCACAATCTCCAATATTTATGCGCTGTGGTTGATTCATCAGTTATGGCGGAGGAGGAGGGATTCGAACCCCCGCGCGGTTTGACCCGCCTCTCGGTTTTCAAGACCGACCCCTTCAGCCAGACTTGGGTACTCCTCCGTGCTGACAGAGATTAATTTATCATAACTATTTCGGGAAGTCAACAAACGAAAATGATGTTTAAATTTTTTAACAATTCAACCTAAAAAAGAGACTAGTCCAAAGACTAGTCTCGAGGTTTAATCACTTCAATGCCGCCCATATAAGGACGTAATACTTCTGGAATCACGACACTTCCGTCAGCTTGCTGATAGTTTTCTAAAATAGCAGCTACCGTACGACCAATTGCTAAACCAGATCCGTTTAGGGTATGAACATGCTCTGGTTTACCGTTTGGTTCACGACGGAAGCGAATGTTCGCCCGTCTTGCTTGGAACGCTTCAAAATTGCTACAAGAAGAAATTTCGCGGTACGTATTATAGCTTGGAAGCCATACTTCAATATCGTATTTCTTTGCCGCAGTAAAGCCTAAATCCGCTGTACACATACTCATTACACGATACGGCAATCCAAGAAGCTGAAGCACTTTTTCCGCATGTCCTGTTAGTTTTTCAAGCTCATCATAAGAATCTTCTGGTTTGACGAAACGAACAAGCTCTACTTTATTAAATTGATGTTGGCGAATTAGTCCTCGTGTATCTCGACCCGCAGAACCTGCTTCTGAACGGAAACATGCGCTATACGCTGCATAGCTAATCGGTAAATCATCACCATTTAAAATTTCATCGCGATGTAAGTTCGTCACAGGAACTTCAGCCGTTGGAATTAAGAAATAATCCTCTTTTTCAATTAAAAACGCATCTTCTTCAAACTTTGGTAACTGACCTGTACCTGTCATGCTTGTCCGGTTTACTAAGTACGGTGGTAACACTTCTTGATAGCCGTGTTCATCAATGTGTAAATCTAACATAAAGTTAATTAATGCCCGTTCTAATCGAGCACCTAATCCTTTGTAAAAAACAAAGCGGCTTCCAGTTACTTTAGCAGCTCGTTCAAAATCTAAAATACCTAATTCATCTGCAAGATCCCAATGCGCTTTCGGTTCAAAATCAAACGTTGGGATGTCTCCCCATTTACGAACTTCCACGTTATCGTCTTCAGACTCCCCTACTGGAACGCTTTCATGAGGAATATTAGGGATAGACAATAACAGTTGTTCTAATTCTTCCTCAACATCGCGTAATTTTTCATCTAACTCTTTAATCTTTGCACCTACTTCACGCATTTCAACGATCAAATGTTCAGCATCTTGCTTTTCACGTTTCATTTGCGCAATTTGCTGAGACACTTCATTACGTTTCATTTTTAACTGTTCGGTTTGAACAATTAACTCCCGTCGCTCTTTATCTAAGGCCTCAAATTTTTCAAAATCCGTTAAATCTTCTCCGCGATATTTGAGTCGTTCTTTCACTTCTTCAAAATTTGCACGTAAATACTTAATGTCTAGCATGCCAACTCCTCCTTTTATTAATAAAATTAAAAAAGCCCCCATCCCTAAATATAAAAGGGACGAGAGCTACCCGCGTTGCCACCCTCATTGAACATAGCACACTAGCTACGTTCCACTTCATTGGATAACGGCTACAACCGGAAGTACTTACTTGAATCCGTTCGGTACTTCACTCGAGGATGGATTCACAAGGTTCATTCACCGGTTCACACCCCCCACCGGCTCTCTTGAGAACGAAACACTTGCTACTAGTTCCTCTCATCGATTTAACACCATTCATTTTGCTTTAAATGTACAATAAGTTTAAACAGTTTTCAACCATTTTATGCTAGTTGTTTTGATTTTGCCTCTTCCACCATTTGAATAAAGTACTTTATAAAACGCTGGTCATCCGTTAACTCTGGATGAAACGAGCACCCTAAAAATTGACCATCGCGTGCTGCTACAATCCGATCTTCGTATTTCGCTAACACTTCGACGTTTTCCCCTACTTCAACGATATGGGGAGCTCGAATAAATACAGCCGTAAATGATTCGCCGATACCACGAATCGGTATATCCGCTTCAAAGCTTTCGCGTTGACGACCGAACGAATTTCGTTCGACCGTAATATCCATTAATCCTAAGTGAGGCTCATCGTAACCGACAATGTTTTTCGCGAGTAAAATTAATCCTGCACACGTACCAAACATCGGTTTGCCTTTCGCCGCAAATTCTTTTAACGCATCCATAAAGTCGTATTTGTCAATAAGTCTTCTCATTGTTGTACTCTCGCCACCTGGAAGAATGAGCCCATCTATTTCATCTAATTGCTCTTTCCGTTTAATGACAACGGCTTCCGCTCCCGCTTCTTCAATTGAACGAACGTGCTCGCGTACAGCACCTTGAAGTCCTAATACACCAATTTTCACCATATCAACTTCTCCTTACCAGCCACGTTCTTGCATGCGAGATTCAGGTGTAAGCGAAGAAATTTCAATTCCTTTCATCGCTGTCCCTAGTCCTTTAGAAAGGTGAGCAATTAACTCATAATCTTCATAATGAGTTGTTGCTTCCACGATAGCTTTTGCGTATTTCGCTGGGTTTTCGGATTTAAAAATACCAGAACCAACAAACACGCCATCTGCTCCTAATTGCATCATTAATGCCGCATCCGCAGGAGTTGCTACACCACCTGCAGCAAAGTTAACGACTGGAAGACGACCAAGACGCTTAATTTCTAAAAGCACATCGTAAGGAGCACCTAGTAATTTTGCTTCTGTCATTAGTTCGTCTTCGCTCATGCTTACCACTTTACGAACTTGTGCATTCACTTTACGCATATGACGTACTGCTTCTACAATATTTCCAGTACCAGGCTCACCTTTTGTTCGTAACATGGACGCGCCTTCACCGATTCGGCGAGCAGCTTCTCCTAAGTCTCTACAACCGCACACAAATGGTACAGTAAATTCTTTTTTGTTAATGTGGAACTCTTCATCAGCAGGTGTTAAAACTTCACTTTCATCGATGTAGTCAACACCCATTGCTTCTAGCACGCGAGCTTCGACAATATGGCCAATACGCGCTTTCGCCATAACAGGAATGCTTACTGCATTCATTACCTCTTCAATAACACGAGGATCCGCCATTCTCGCTACGCCACCAGCGGCACGAATATCAGCTGGAACACGTTCAAGTGCCATAACCGCTACCGCACCAGCTTCCTCAGCAATTTTTGCTTGTTCCGCATTGACAACGTCCATAATGACGCCGCCTTTTTGCATTTCCGCCATCCCACGCTTTACTCGATCTGTACCCGTTTTCACGTGAATTCCCCTTTCTATTTCAAACATTCAGATAACGCCAAGGAAAAATAAAAAAAAATCACCAAAAAATTGTTTTTCCCTCATGCTAAATAAACAACAAAAAAGGTCTCCTGTCAAGACAAGGAGACCTTGCAATTAAAACCAACCTTTCACCGTATCGGTTACTCCATTCCAAATATCACCGAAAAAACTGCCGATTGCCCGCATCATGAGGACAAACCAATTTGCTTTTTCGACTTGATTAGAAGTTACTACATCCACTTGCTCCAGTTTTCGTCCTTCGTCGTATAGATAACTATATTTATCCGAACCCGTGTAATCATAAGTGAATGTTCCAACGGTTGCTCCTTTTTCAACAGGGGCCTCTAATTGGCCTTCTTCATTTAATGCGTTTTTGTCAATTACCAATTTTGGTTTGTATAAGTCTGTTTCCCCATTTTTGACGAGAACTTTTAACGGCTCTTTTGTCTTAATAGCTACTTCTTTTTCTTTTCCTTTTACGACTGGTAGTGTTTTATGATCTTTTAATTGATAACCAGATGGATACAATTCTTGAAAGGAAAAATTGCTAAAAGCGTAATTAAACATTTTTTTCGTTTCATCAAAACGAGCTTTATAGCTTCCTTTACCGTCTGGTGTTTTTGCATTCATCACAACTGTAATGTAACGAATGCCATTTCGCTCAGCAGTCCCTGTAAAACAGTAGCCAGCTAAATCCGTTGTTCCTGTTTTAATGCCGTCTACCCCTTCATATCCGTACACTAACGAAGGAAGCATCCAGTTCCAGTTTTGCATATCAATCTCATCGTCAGTACCTTCACGGAATTTCTTTTTCGGGATACTTGCTGTTTCTAACACTTCTGGGAAACGGTTAATGAGCTGATAAGCTAATTTAGCTGTTGCCCGAGCTGACATGACGTTCTCATCTTCTGGGCCTGTTCCTTCCGGGTGCATGCCTTTTAAATCACGGTTGTTTAAACCAGTAGAATTGACAAATTTATAATCTTGAAGGCCTAATTCACCCGCTTTTTCATTCATTAATTTTACAAAATTTGATTCAGACCCGGCAATTACTTCTGCTAAAGCAATCGTAGCGCCATTGGCCGAATAAATCACCATTGCTTCGTACAGTTCACGTACGGAATATTGTCCATCTCGTCTTAACGGAACATTGGACAAATTACGATCTTGGGATACTTGATACACATATTCACTCACATTGTACATTTGATCCCATGTAACACGGCCTTCTTCAATCGCTTCTAACAGCAAGTATTCCGTCATCATTTTCGTCATACTTGCAATACCTAATACCGTATCAGCATTTTTCTCATACAGCACTTTTCCAGTTGTCGCTTCCACTAAAATCGCCGCATCTGCGTTAACATCTAAAAAGTCCGTTGTTGCGGCTTTTGTCGAAATTTGAAACAAGTTAGAAAGTAACAAGATAGTAAGTATACTTGCCACATACTTACGAAGTCGTTTCATACTATGTAAGACCTCCACCAATTTTTATCCACTTCAGATATTTTAACATACGATTTCCAGTATGAATAGATAGAGGATAGACCTACATTTCAAAAAAGAGGCAGGAAAATGGGGCTAGATTCCCACTTCCTGCCTACTGATTAAGAAAGAGAGTAATTCGGCGCTTCTTTCGTAATTTGGACATCATGTGGATGACTTTCTCGTAAACCTGCCCCAGTCATTCGAATAAATTGAGCATTTTCACGTAAATCATGTAAATTTTTCGCTCCACAATATCCCATACCAGAACGAAGTCCACCTACAAGCTGATAAATGGTATCAGCTAATGGCCCTTTATATGGAACGCGTCCTTCAATACCTTCTGGAACAAACTTTTTCGTATCCTCTTGGAAATAACGGTCTTTTGAACCTTTTTCCATCGCTCCAACTGAACCCATACCACGATATACTTTAAATCGACGACCTTGATAAATTTCTGTTTCCCCTGGACTTTCGGACGTACCAGCTAATAGACTACCTAGCATTACCGCATGTCCACCCGCTGCTAACGCCTTAACAATATCTCCGGAATATTTAATTCCACCATCCGCGATAATTGCTTTTCCATACTTACGAGCTTCTGTTGCACAGTCGTAAATCGCTGTAATTTGTGGCACACCTACACCAGCTACGACACGTGTCGTACAAATTGAACCAGGTCCAATTCCCACTTTAATAATGTCTGCACCTGCTTCAATTAATTCTCTTGTCGCTTCAGCTGTTGCTACATTTCCTGCAATAATGTTTAATTTTGGATAAGCTTCGCGAATTGCTTTGACCGTATCAATAACACCTTTGGAATGACCATGTGCCGTATCGACAACAATGACATCCACATTGGCTTTAACAAGCATTTCAACCCGCTTCATCGTATCTTTCGTAACACCAACAGCGGCCCCGCATAGCAATCGACCATGTTCGTCTTTTGCAGAATTCGGGAACTCAATTACTTTTTCAATATCTTTAATCGTAATAAGGCCTTTTAAAACACCATGTTCATCGACAAGCGGAAGTTTTTCGATTTTATATTTTTGTAAAATCCGTTCAGCTTCTTCTAAAGTTGTTCCAACTGGAGCTGTAACTAGATTTTCTTTTGTCATGACATCTGATATTTTAATGGAGTAGTCTGAAATAAAACGTAAGTCACGATTTGTAAGAATTCCAACTAATTTTTGTTCCTCTTCATTATTTACAATTGGAACACCTGAGATGCGATATTTCCCCATTAGATGCTCAGCATCATACACTTGATGCTCTGGTGTTAAGAAGAACGGATCGGTAATAACACCACTTTCAGACCGCTTAACTTTATCTACTTGTTCGGCTTGTTGTTCAATACTCATGTTTTTATGAATAATTCCTAGTCCACCTTGTCTTGCCATCGCAATGGCCATTTCTGCTTCGGTAACAGTATCCATACCTGCACTAATAATAGGGATGTTTAATTTTAACGTATCAGTCAATGAAACTTGAAGGTTAACATCACGAGGTAGTACCTCAGACTTGGCTGGAATTAACAATACATCATCGAAGGTAAGACCTTCTTTCACAAATTTTGTCTCCCACATTTTTTCGTCCTCCTACTCCAAAATATTATTAGTAGGTTATCAATTGGATAAAATACTGTCAAGAACATGGGGATAAGTTTGATTTTTCAAATAATTTGGCGGAGGTGCATATGTACACTTTTATGAATCCTTGGAAGCATTTGACCTACTTCCAAAACGCAGAGTTTGCCCAACAATATTTATACCGTTTATACAATGAGCTAGAAGTGGTAGACGCAAGCGAGAAAAGTTATCGAAATGCAATCCCCTTTATGTATTACTTAGAAAATGGTGAAACATACTTCCAATATAGTAAAATTATCCCTTTAACTCTGCAGCCGATTTTACTCTTTTATGGCTTGGTCCACTTAATAAAAGCGTGTGTTTTAACAGTCGATCCGTTTTATCCTCATACCACTTCTGTTTTAGCCCACGGCTTGTCTACAAGAAAAAAGAAAAAACAGCAATATTTGTTCTTAGAAGATGAAGTAAAAATTCAAAAGAACGGTTTATTTTCTTATGCAAATTCAATAATGTTTCACGTGAAACATTTGGAAGGCCAAAAGCTTGTCATGCAAGATTTATTACGTCAAATTCCCGAGCTATCCGACACCTTCTTCACATTGTTAGGGGAACAAACATTTTTTACTGTTACACAGTCTCAACAGTCGTATGTTCTTTCAAAAGCAATTTTAGATGAATACCATATGCAACCGGAACGATTCCGCGAATACATTATGGGTAAAGTAGGACCCATACTCCAGCAAGTCGATTTTAATGATGGACAAATTGAATTCAAATTTTCTGAACCACACATTTTTAAACAGAAAGAACTTCCTCCGTTCCGTATAAACATTGAACAAAAGACACCCTGTTTATCTACGTCTCGCCATTTTTGTAGTTATTTTAACGAAATCATGGTACATTACTCCCTTTTGTATAATTTAAGCATGATTGCCCGTTATGAAACCGAGTGGTGGAACGAATTGATGAAATTTTCACCTAATTACGATTACGTGTTTATTAAAAGCTTTCTTTCTGTATCTCTTAAAAAAGTTCCTTATCTAATAGCCCAATTTCTTTGTAGCAAACATCCTTTCCAATCAAATGAATAATGTACACATTTATTCTTCACTTGCGCTTGCTTCGTGTTACATTTGAAAGATGATTGATTATCCACCACTATATATTAAATGAGTGTAAAACCCTCTTATGTTTTTACACTCTTTGAACAATAAAAATAGGCCAAAGAGATTGTCTCTTTGGCCTATTTTGCCTGGCAGCGTCCTACTCTCGCAGGGGAAACCCCCAACTACCATCGGCGCTGAGGAGCTTAACTTCCGTGTTCG
>JACDOC010000032.1 GCA_017656295.1 Bacillus sp. (in: firmicutes)
AATACAAAAGCAAGTGGCGAAAAACGGCTCGTTTTTCGCCACTTGCTTTATTTTAGGGACTTATCGGACAGTCCCTTTTTCTTTGGGGAATTTTCGGTCATTAAAGGGGAATCTCGATTCGATGTCGAAAGAAAAAAAGAGAATAAAAAAAGGAAGGGGAAAAAATGAAATTTGAACAATATACATACGAACGACCAAACATGAATGAAATTGAACAGCATTTTCATTATGCTCTTAAACAAATGAAAGAGGCTTCCACTTTCCAAGTGCACATGGAAGCGATTGAAGAAATAAATCAAATTCGACGCGACTTTAATACAATGTATACATTATGCTCTATTCGCTATTCCATTGATACAACGAACGAATTTTACAAAAAGGAACAGGATTATTTGGATGAAGTTAGCCCACAAATGGAAGGTCTTGTTTCTAAATATTATGAGGCGCTCGTCAATTCCAACTATCGAAAAGAACTTGAGAAAAAGTGGGGAACGCATTTATTTCAATTAGCAGAATGTCAATTAAAAACGTTTACCCCAGAAATTATCCCACTTTTACAACAAGAAAATAAATTGGTGACCGAGTACACGGAATTAATTGCGTCTGCCAAAATTATGTTTGAAGGGGAAGAACGCACCTTAGCTCAATTACAGCCGTTTGTTGAATCACCAGATCGGAATATGCGAAAACGAGCCATTGAAGCACGATTTTCGTTTTTTGCCGAGCACGAAGAAAAATTGGATCAGTTGTATGATGATTTAGTAAAAGTACGTACAGAAATCGCTCACAAATTAGGGTTTAAAAACTTCATCGAACTCGGTTATTTACGTTTACAACGGACGGATTATGATGCGTCCATGGTAAAAACATATCGAGAGCAAATAAAACAACATATTGTTCCGCTTGCCACTGAATTACGGAAAAGACAAGCAAAGCGCATCGGTGTGGATGAACTGAAATTTTATGATGAAAGCTTTAATTTTCCGTCAGGGAACGCTCAGCCAAAAGGAGATGCTACTTGGATTTTGCAGCATGGCAAAACGATGTATCATGAGTTGTCCAAAGAAACAAAAGAATTTATTGACTTTTTGTTAGACCGTCATCTTATGGATGTAGAAGCGAAAAAAGGAAAAGCAAGCGGAGGTTATTGTACGTATATAGATAATTATCAAGCACCGTTTATTTTCTCTAACTTTAATGGAACTTCTGGTGATATTGATGTGTTAACCCACGAAGCTGGACATGCGTTTCAAGTGTATTCAAGTAGACATTTTACCGTTCCAGAATACTTGTGGCCAACATTGGAAGCTTGTGAAATTCACTCCATGAGCATGGAATTTTTTACATGGCCGTGGATGCACCTATTTTTTGAAGAAGATACCGATAAATATAAATTTACGCATTTAACAGGTGCGCTGTTATTCTTACCTTATGGTGTAGCGGTGGATGAATTTCAACATTTCGTTTACGAACATTACGAAGCATCTCCTGAAGAGCGTAAGAAAAAATGGCGGGAACTTGAACAAACGTATTTACCGCACCGTGATTACGATGGATTGGATTATTTAGAACGAGGGGGCTTCTGGCAACGCCAAGGGCATATTTATAGCGATCCATTCTATTATATTGATTACACTCTAGCGCAAATATGTGCCCTTCAGTTTTGGAAAAGAAGTCAAGAAAACCACGATCAAGCATGGGAGGACTATCTTCACTTATGTCAACTTGGTGGCAGTCTACCGTTTACCGAATTAGTAAAAGAGGCGAAATTATTGTCCCCGTTTGCAGAAGGGTGTGTGGCTTCTACGATTCAACCAATACGAGAATGGTTAAATCAAATCAACGACAAAGCCTTATAACCAAAAAAGCTGATTCCATGTTGAATGGGGAATCAGCTTTTTTTTTGGCGGATTATGTGTAGCGATGAAAGAAAAGTGCTTTTTTCACTTCTAATTAACTGGCTTGGACATATGGTAGAAGTATAGGGTGGGAAACGATTCGAAAGTGGGGAACGTGATGAGTAATCGATTGAGTGGCGCCATTCAAGTGGCGGCTGTATATATTGGAACGGTAGTTGGTGCTGGATTTGCGACAGGGAGGGAAATAGTCGAGTTTTTTACTCGTTTTGGCTTTATTGGTTTTTTATCCATTTTATTAAGTGGTTATTTATTCATAATGATGGGCACAAAATTAATGGAACACGCTATTGAGATTCAAGCTCAATCGTATGAAGAATTTAATGAATATCTATTTGGGCGGAGACTCGGAAAATGGATGAATGTATTAGTCATGTTGATGTTACTTGGAGTAGGTTCGGTTATGCTTGCAGGAGCTGGAGCAGTTTTTACCGAACAGCTCGGATTACATAAAGAAATTGGAATTGGCTTAACAATTGGGTTAGCCTTTATTGTGATGATGGTTGGGGTCAAAGGGCTATTTCTTGTCAACACATTCGTCGTTCCCCTCATGATTTTATTTAACTTCCTGTTAATGATTTATTCTATTCAATCGGCAAACTTTACCACCTCTTTTTTGATGATTCCTTTTGCAGAAGATGGATGGAAATCGGTCGTTGCTCCGTTTTCTTATACTGCGTTTAATTTATGCTTAGCCCAAGCCGTTCTCGTGCCCATTGCCACTGAAGTTAATGATAAAAAAACCATTCGTTTAGGTGGATGGTTAGGAGGAGGATTTTTAACAGTTATTTTAATTACTAGCCATATGACACTTGTTACCTTACCGAACGTTCATTTATACGAAATTCCAATGGCTATTGTGATGAAAGGCGCAATCCAATTTCTTTATTGGATTTATGTATTTATTATTTTTGCGGAAATTTTTACTTCGGTTATCGGGAACAGCTACGGGTTAGAAAAGCAATTAAGGGCCCATGTTCCCCTGCATAGCATGTGGATTTATGGAGGGCTATTTACGATTATGACGATCATTAGTCAGTTGGATTATAGTATGTTGTTATCGTTGTTATATCCACTATTTGGGTACGTCAGTTTATTGTTTTTAATCATATTATGGATAAAGCCAAAGGTAAGGACGTAAAGGCTCCGCATAACCTTACAAACTTTCCCCAAAATTTGATGGACTAATCAGAGGCTATTGTGTCAATGTGTTTGTATTTTTTATAGGCAATGTTTTATGTCATAGTTGATTTTTGTTATTCACATGAAGCGAAAGGTGGCGACTCCAGCGGGAACAAGAAGCCGCAAGACCCATACTTGAGCGTAGCAAGGGAAGCGGCTTGCGGCTTGCCCGCGGAAAGCGTCCGCCACAAGCGAAATGTATAATTATCAATAGTATCGTTTAACAGAGCCTTTTTATAAAGAATTCTCCAGATATAAATAAGGACGCCGACAGACCATCGGCGTCCTTTTTAATGGAAAGGAAAGACGATAAATATAAGGATATCTACTACAAGATGGGAAACAATAAGCAACGGAATGCTTCGTTTCCATTCAAATAATGCTCCCCAAACAAGTCCACCGACGAAAGCGGCAATCATTAACGCCCATTTTCCAGCATACCAAAACACCGAAGCACCTAAGAAAGAAGCAATGATTATTGCGAGAGCAGGTTGAAAGTATCTTGACAATCGTTTTTGGACAAAGCCACGCCAAAAAATTTCTTCCCCTGGAATCAAGACGAGGAATAACACAATGAAATGCCAAAGTTGCATTGGTTTGTATCGATTATATAGCCAAGCAACATCTTTTTTTATTGTTGATGATAATGCTGATAATACTTCATAGCCAATCCAAAAAATGAGATATATAAGGATTCCTGATATGATTCCGTACACAATGTACGTCGGCGCAGGTAGGTGATCGTCAATCGATTCGTTTAAAATGGTATAGCTAATAAGAAACAATAAGGCGGCACCGTACAGATACCAAAAGACATCTTTGTCAATAAACGTTAAATAGAGGAGGATATGCGCTAACCCGATAGAAATCCAAAGTTTAATATCCGTTGCGCATTTTTTCATATGGAAATCTCCTTTCTGAAAAGTCAACCACTATTTTAACAAACTTCTACCCGAAAGTGGAAGGGAAAGGGCGAATTTTTATTTTTGTAACTTTTCATAAAAAGGAGATGCTAAGAAAGGAAAGGAGGAATAAACGGATGACACAGTCGAAACGAGAAAAAGAGCGGCAATGGAACGTTCGAAAACAAAATCAGCGACCACATGGAAAGGTCGCTTCGAAGAAAGAATTAGTTGATAAAGAGTAAATGCTTTTATCATGGCCTTTATGGGAAGGTCTCTTGTATAAAGGCCATGATAAACAGCTAAACTGATGGTGTCCAATGAAGTCCTTATTAAAAATGATCGGCAGACTCCTTTATAATCTTGTAATTTTTATGGTTTACAACTGTCTTTTCTTCTAAATCAAGTTCGCGATAATTCTCCATATATGTTAAATCAACGATCACTGAATTTTCATTCACTTTCTCCACAATTCCTTGTAAACCATTTTTAAATTCAATCACATTTCCAACTGTAGCAATTTTCAATGAACTCGCTCCTTATACATAATATTTACATACAAGTTTGCCTTATTTTTTAAAAAAGGTAAATACTTTCCGTTGCATTTATTTTAATTTTTTTCAAAAATAACAAAATTGTAGACAAAATGAAATCATTTTCTTATATTATTTAGTATTACGAAATAATCAAAGGAGAACGATTCGTTATGTGGAGAAATCGGAATGTATGGATTTTACTTTTAGGGGAAGGAATTGCTGGCCTTGGTATGTGGGTCGGAATTATTGGTAATCTAGAATTTTTACAACAACATGTTCCCTCGGACTTCATGAAATCGCTCATATTATTTGCAGGGTTATTTGTAGGCGTCCTATTTGGACCTTATGCTGGAAAAGTGATTGATCGTTCTTCGAAAAAAACGGTTATGATTGTTTCTAGTGTTGCCCGATCGATGTCGGTCATGTTTATGTTTGTTGCCATTTCAACTGGTCAAGTATGGTGGATGGTGATGTATATGCTCGGCATCGGCATATCTGCAGCATTTTATTTTCCTGCGTTACAGGCTGCCATACCACTCATTGCAAAAGAAGAGGAGTTACTTACGTTAAATGGCTGGCATATGAATATTGGCACGATTGCTAGAATTGTTGGAACAGCTTTAGGAGGAATATTAATTATAGCGATTCCTCTTTCTACCGTATATATCATCACACTTGGCTCTTTTTTATTTGTCGCTCTTACCTCTTTTCTATTACAACTACCAAACGATCAAAACAGGTCGTACAAACAAGAAAAACAAGAGAGCTTTACTGTATTATGGCCCCTCATCAAGAAAAATCGTCCGGTATTTACAGGCCTTGTCTTAATGCTTGTTCCTATTGGATTTATCGGAAGCTTTAATTTGATGGTGTTAAAAATTAGCGAGATGCTGCAAGATCCAGCAATTAAAGGATGGCTTTATACAACGGAAGGAGTTATGTTTATGCTTGGAGCATTTATGATAAGGAGAGTAGCCGTAAAGCTTCCCCACCTTTCATTATTAATTGGAGCTGCTTTTTTCATTTCATTGGCTCAAATGTCCCTTTATTTTGCTGAATACCATCCGATGGCCATCGTTTCCTTTGGTGTTTTTGGATTCGCTGCTGGATCGTTCTTTCCTATTGCTGCGACACTTTTTCAAAAATCGGTCCCAAAAGATTATCATGGTCGTTTCTTCTCATTTCGTAATATGATGGACCGCATTTTATTTCAATTCGTATTAGTAAGTTCCGGATTTTTCTTAGATACGATTGGGTTTCAAATCATGGTGCTGCTCTTTGGGGTCTCTTCATTTTTCTTAACGTGTATTGTTTTAGGAAAACACGTAAAAAAGGTGGATAAGAATTTACCCCAAACGATGTAAAGGGTTTTATAATAACGGTGGAGGGATGGAGATGACAGAAGAACAAGCGAAACAAATCATTGAACAGCTGCGTCAACGAAAGATAGAAGAATATATGGTACAAAAAGAAGACTTCCTCGTTTTTCGTAGCGTCTTAGTGGCTCAAGAAGATTTTAAACATTTTCGAGGAGAGGCCCAGCGTGGGGGACACGTCTTATTCACATATTTAGATACCCCTAGAAGTTAATGACAAAACATGCTCGCATTAGGCGGGCGTCTTTTTTTTTTGGACAAAATGAAGTTCGAAAATTATCAGAAAAAGAAATAATAGTAGGATATCTTAAAGAGAAATAAAAAAATGTTATTTTTTGAAAAAATTAGGAAAATTTTGTATAATTATAATAGAAAGGAGGATGAATATGGCTGTTTCAGTTCAACCGTATGTTGTGTCTGAAACTACGATGGCAATTATACCTGAATATTCTGAAAAAGGAGTTGTCAAAATATTTGACGTTCAAGGTATTTATTATGAAAACGTCAAACCGATTCAGTTGTTGAACCAAGCTTGTATGGCGAGAGGTTCCAGTTATGACGGAAGAATTCAAGCTGTTCGAAACAGGCTTAACTACTTTCGAAAAACCCCATTAACGATTTGTCCAAATGAGTGTATTTTTACCTTTCCAACCAAATCCCACATCGAGCATGACTGTTATTGGATCTTCCCAAGGCATATTCAACAGATTTGTCATTTTGAAGGCATTCCCATTATTCAATTTCAAAACGGAGAGCAACTTATGTTAAATTGTTCCATATTTACGCTGCATCGCCAAATTGAACGAACCGCTAATTGTATGTTTCATTTTTCAAAGCCACCTTCGCTCCAAATCTTTTACTTACCTCCTAAACCTCTTGGACGTACATAAAAGAAAAACCGCCTTTATTACACTTGGACAAAATAAAGGCGGTTTTATTGAATAGAATGAGAAGTGCTCTATTTTGTTTCTTTTATATAGCATACATTCTATCCTTACTTTTTTTTATTAAAAGATGTTTTCAACTATTTCATTGAAGAACAAATGTAAAACAATAGCGTAATCAATGAATTTGTTAAAGTTTTTTGAAGGTGTTCTTTTAACGATTATCTAATTCATATAGTAGGAATAAAAACAAAGGGGTGGTAAATAGATGAGGAGGGAAATGGGACAAGCGCTAAAGGTGAAGGAAACTGTTCTTCATCTGATTCAAGAGTTGTTAAATGATCAAAAAGTATTCACTGAACAAGAATTAAAAGCGGCGGTCGAATTATTGGCAAGGGGAATGTGCGACATGGTGAATGTATATACGAATACGATGGAAGATCATGAAACGGTTCTAAAAGGAACGATAGTAAAAGTAAAAATAGCAAATAATATTGTCAAAGGTGTTTCTAAAACAATCGTTAAATAAGAAAGTTGTTCAAAGAATATTCCTTTTTTTTTAACCAATTATCGTCTAATATCATTGAGTATCTTCGCTGGACATGATATTCTAAAACATTGGAAGGATAATGACTTGCTTGATTCGAACTAGCTTTCGACGATAGCTAACGATCGAAGCAAGCATTATTAGACAAAATAGAAAAAGGAGAAGATGCAAAATGTTACAAAAAACGTTTAAGGTTATTGCAGATACTGGAATTCATGCGCGTCCAGCGACATTACTTGTTCAAACAGCTAGCAAATTTAATTCTGACATTCAACTAGAATACAAAGACAAAAAAGTGAACTTAAAATCCATTATGGGCGTTATGTCTCTAGGGGTTGGTCAAGGTGCAGAAATCACAATTTACGTAGATGGCAGCGACGAACAAGAGGCGCTTAATAGCTTGGAGGAAACATTAAAAAGCAAAGGGTTAGCTGAATAAATGGCTAAAGTATTACTTGGTAAGCCCGCTTCGAATGGAATCGCGATCGCGAAAGCTTACCGGTTAATTGAACCGGATTTAACAGTTAATAAAACTTCTATCGAAAAAGTTGAGGAAGAGGTATCTCGCTTTCGAAGCGCTGTAGAGCAAGCGAAAGAAGAGCTTGAAGCGATTCGCGACCATGCGAAGGAACATCTTGGAGAAGATAAAGCGGAAATTTTTGAAGCACATATTCTTGTACTAAGTGATCCCGAGCTATTAACAGCCATCGAAGATAAAATTTCTTCAGAAAGTGTCAATGCCGAGTTTGCGTTAAAAGAAGTATCGGACATGTTTGTTACGATGTTTGAACAAATGGATAACGCATACATGAAGGAACGGGCAGCAGATATTCGCGATGTGACGAAACGAGTGTTAAGTCACTTGTTAGGTGTTCAATTACCAAATCCGAGTCTTATTTCTGAAGAAGTCATTATTATCGCTGAAGATTTAGCACCTTCAGACACAGCCCAGTTAAATAAAACGTATGTAAAGGCATTTACTACCGATATTGGTGGAAAAACATCTCACACGGCGATTATGGCACGTTCTATGGAAATTCCAGCTGTCGTTGGAACGAAAACAGCGACGAAGGAAATCGAGCACGGTGACCTTGTCATTGTTGATGGAATTAAAGGGGAAGTACATGTAAACCCAACGCCGGAAGTTGTGGAAAAGTATAAGAAAGAACAAGCAGCCTACGAAGAACAGAAAAAAGTGTGGGCGAAGCTCTTACATGAAAAATCCATTTCAGCAGACGGTCATCAAGTAGAACTAGCAGCCAATATTGGTACACCTGATGATTTAGAAGGGGTCATTAATAACGGTGCGGAAGGTATTGGGTTATTCCGGACGGAATTTTTATACATGGGTAGAACAGAACTTCCTTCTGAAGAAGAGCAATTCGAGGCTTATAAAACGGTATTAGAAAAAATGGAAGGTAAACCGGTTGTCGTTCGTACGATTGACATCGGTGGAGATAAAGAGCTACCATATTTAAACCTTCCGAAAGAAATGAACCCGTTCTTAGGATTTCGGGCAATTCGTTTATGCTTAGAAGAACAAGAAATGTTCCGAACACAATTGCGCGCATTACTACGAGCAAGCGTTTACGGAAACTTAAAAATTATGTTCCCAATGATTGCTACCTTGGATGAATTACACCAAGCAAAGGCCATTTTATCCGAGGAAAAAGAAAAGTTAGTAAGCGAAGGGGTTCAAGTAGCCGAACAAATTGAAGTAGGAATGATGGTCGAAATTCCGTCTACAGCAGTGATTGCAGACCAGTTTGCGAAAGAAGTAGACTTTTTCAGCATCGGTACCAATGACCTAATCCAGTACACATTTGCTGCTGACCGAATGAACGAACGTATTTCTTACTTATATCAACCGTATCATCCAGCCATTTTGCGCTTGGTGAAAATGGTTATTGACGCCGCTCATAAAGAAGGAAAATGGGTTGGAATGTGCGGTGAAATGGCAGGAGATGAAACTGCTATTCCTATTTTATTAGGACTAGGTTTAGATGAATTCTCTATGAGTGCAACTTCCGTTTTAAAAGCTCGTTCGCAAATCCGTCAGTTGAACAAAGCAGAGATGGAACAATTAGCAAATAACGTATTGCAATTAGCTACAACAGATGAAGTCATTCAAGCCGTTCAAAAAGCTATTCATAAAAAATAAAAGTCTCCCAAAAACCGGATGGACACTTCCATCCGGTTTTTGGTTCACATTCCAACCTAGAGTTGTTTGTTGGAAACGCTTCCATAGATAAGTACAAATAAATAAGGACTAAGAGAGTGAATACGTTAATTATTATAAAGGATGAAAGCGCTTTTTTAAAGAGGAAAATGAAGAAAAATGTCATTTTGTAAATATTTAGGAGGTGAACTATTCTTTGAAGGAGTTTTTTAATTGAAAGCGAACATAAGAAAAGGGAAAATTCTATAAAGGGGGAGTGGTATGATGGGAAAATTACAAAACAAAAATGCACTTGTATTAGCTTCTAGTCAAGGGTTAGGAAAAGCGATTGCCGAACAATTTGTTCTTGAAGGGGCAAATGTCATGATCGCTAGTCGGAGAGAACAAGAGTTGGCTAGCGTATGTGAGGAATTAAAAGCCCTAGGAGAAGGAAAGGTTTCCTATTGTCGCTGTGATGTGACGAAAAATGAAGATATTCAACGTTTAATAAATAAGACGATTGATACATTTGGTTCAATGGATATTTTAGTCAATAACTCTGGTGGTCCAAAAGCAGGTAGCTTTGAGCAAATGGAGGATGAAGATTGGCAAACTGCATTTGAACTCAACTTACTATCATACATCCGCACCATTCGAGAAGCGTTGCCTTATATGAAAAAAAGCGGCGGAAAAATTATTAACATTGCATCTTCTTCTATTAAAGAGCCGATTCAAGGACTCATTTTGTCCAATACGTTCCGAACAGGGATTGTTGGATTATCAAAAACACTTGCTACTGAATTAGCTCCATATAACATTTTAGTAAATACAGTAGCACCTGGACGAATTGCAACCGATCGTGTTCGTCATTTAGATGAAGTACGTGCGGAAAAATTAGGTGTTTCGGTTGAGCAAGTAGAAAAGGAGATAAAGGCCCAAATTCCGCTAAACCGATACGGTACACCAGAGGAGTTTGCAAAGGTAGTTACCTTTTTAGCTTCTGATGAAAATACATATATGACGGGGCAAAGCTTTTTAGTAGATGGTGGAATGGTTAAATCGATTTAAGTGTTAGGTGTCTTTTTAAAAACAGGGACCGTTTATATGAACTGCACCCCTTAAAGTAGAGGTTGAAAAACCCCCTAATGGGCAACATTTACTTTAAGGGATGATTTTTATGGCCAAAAAAGGGCAGAAGTTCCAAATATACACATTTGAAATGAAATTGGAAGCAGTAAAAATGAAA
>JACDOC010000033.1 GCA_017656295.1 Bacillus sp. (in: firmicutes)
GGTCCCGTGGTGTAGCGGTTAACATGCCTGCCTGTCACGCAGGAGATCGCGGGTTCGATTCCCGTCGGGACCGCCATATTGAACCATCAAAATTACGCGATTTCATTTTTGTATCTTCCTATTTTCCCCTTTTTGCTCATGATAACAGAATCATGTAAAATAAACATAAAACGATAAAATCCTTAGGATGTTAATGATCCTAAGGTTTTTTTATACATACAAAGAAATCGAGGAGATTCTAATGAAACAATACGAAATAATCTCTCATAGCCTAGAGGAAACAAAATCATTAGCAAAGACGTTAGCTACATATTTAAAACCTGGAGACGTTCTTACGTTAGAAGGGGACTTAGGAGCTGGAAAAACGACATTTACGAAAGGACTAGCGGAAGGACTGGGAATCACGAAGACTGTTAATAGTCCTACATTTACCATCATTAAAGAATACCATGGAAATCTTCCGCTTTATCATATGGATGTTTATCGATTAGAAGATACGTTTGAAGACTTAGGATTTGATGAGTATTTTGAAGGAGACGGTGTCACAGTTGTCGAATGGGCTCATTTAATTGAAGAGCAATTACCTGACAACCGCTTGGAGATTCAAATTTTTCATCAAGGGCAAGATGTTCGTAAGATCGTTTTTACCCCATTAAGTGAACGGTTTGAACAAATATGTGAGGAGATTTTTTCATGAAAGTATTAGCAA
The DNA here is from genome assembly GCA_017656295.1 of Bacillus sp. (in: firmicutes). Taxonomy (NCBI): domain Bacteria; kingdom Bacillati; phylum Bacillota; class Bacilli; order Caryophanales; family Bacillaceae; genus Bacillus; species Bacillus sp. (in: firmicutes). Next base: position 710 of record JACDOC010000033.1, read on the forward strand.
TTGATACATCCAATTATGTATTAGGGGTTGCGTTACTGGAAGAAGATAAGGTTATCGGAGAGTATATTACAAATTTGAAAAAAAACCATTCCGTACGAGCCATGCCAGCCATTGAACATTTATTAAAAGATTGTGAAGTTACCCCAAAAGAGTTATCAAAAATTGTGGTAGCAAAAGGTCCTGGCTCCTATACTGGAGTACGTATTGGGGTGACTATTGCCAAAACACTTGCCTGGAGTTTAAATATCCCATTAGTTGGTGTTTCTAGTTTAGCTGTTTTAGCTTCTGCTGGAAGATATTTTAATGGGTTAATTGCTCCATTATTTGATGCACGAAGAGGGAACATCTATACAGGTTTATATCGTTATGAAAACGGACAATTGGTGACAGTGATTGATGATTGTCATATGTTAGCCGAAGAATGGGCAAAAATGATTGCTACCTATCATCAACCGGTGTTGTTTATAGGAAATGATGCTCCTATACATTTTAAGATGTTTAAACAAGTGTTAGGTGATAAAGCCATTATGGCGGAATTGACAGAGCATAATCCTCGTCCGGCTGAGTTAGGAAAGCTTGGGTTAAGCGCCAAAGAAGAGTCCGTTCATACGTTTACCCCGAATTACATTCGTTTAGCAGAAGCAGAGGCGAGATGGTTAGAGCAAGAAAAGAATAAGTGAGGAAAGTTCGATGAGCGATGTGATTTTTCGAACGATGACAATTGAGGATTTAGATGGTGTGATGGAAGTCGAGCGATTATCGTTTCCTTGTCCATGGAGTAGAGAATCGTTCGTTAATGAGTTAACCATTAACCATTTTGCCTCTTATACGGTAGCCGAATTCGAAGGAAAAATTATCGGTTATTGTGGTGTATGGATTATTGTTGATGAAGCGCACATAACAAACATTGCGATTCATCCACACTTCCGCGGAAGAAAAATTGGTGAAGCCTTGTTAATATATGTGATGAAGTTAGCGAAAGAAAAAGGGGCTTTTACGATGACCCTTGAGGTTCGAGTAAGCAATCATGTTGCGCAATCTTTATATCGAAAGTTAGGCTTTCAAAATGGCGGTATACGGAAAAATTACTACACTGATAATCAAGAGGATGCACAAATAATGTGGGTGAAATTATGAAAAACAATGATTTATTAGTACTTGGAATTGAAACAAGTTGTGATGAAACAGCGGCGGCTATTGTGAAGAATGGAAAAGAAATCGTATCAAATGTGGTGGCTTCCCAAATTGATAGTCATAAACGATTTGGAGGTGTCGTCCCAGAAATCGCTTCTAGACATCACGTCGAACAAATTACCATAGTAATCGAAGAGGCGTTACAACAAGCTGGTGTCAGTTTTGCAGATATTGATGCGATTGCTGTAACGGAAGGTCCCGGCCTTGTAGGTGCTCTATTAATTGGTGTCAATGCTGCAAAAGCTATTGCTTTTGCTCATCAAATTCCGCTTGTCGGCGTTCATCATATCGCAGGTCACATTTATGCGAATCAATTAATCACCGAGCTGCAATTTCCATTACTAGCATTAGTCGTATCTGGCGGTCATACAGAACTCGTTTTAATGGAAGAGCATGGAACATTCAAAGTCATTGGTGAAACACGCGATGATGCCGCAGGTGAAGCATATGATAAGGTCGCCCGGACCTTACAACTTCCATACCCAGGAGGTCCCCATATTGACCGCTTAGCTCATGAAGGTACCCCAACCATTGACTTCCCACGGGCTTGGTTAGAAGAGGGATCGTATGATTTTAGCTTTAGCGGCTTAAAATCAGCGGTAATTAATACATTGCACAATGCGAAGCAAAAAGGAGAAACGCTCGATCCAAAAGACGTTGCTGCCAGTTTCCAAGCTAGCGTTGTGGATGTGTTAGTGACTAAAACGGTCCAAGCGGCCAAGGAATATGGCGTTAAACAGGTGGTGTTGGCAGGAGGAGTAGCTGCCAATAAAGGTCTCCGTCATGCATTAGAGCAAGAATTTGACACATTACCGATTCAATTAGTGATTCCGCCATTATCCCTATGTACAGACAATGCGGCGATGATTGCAGCCGCAGGAAGTGTATTGTTCGAACAAGGGAAGCGTTCGGCGCTTGATATGAATGCGCATCCAGGATTGGATTTAGAAACGTTTCATAATAAGAAATAAAAATCTATCGGGTTTAAACCGATAGATTTTTTTATTTCCACAACATTACACAATGGTGTTTTAGAAATTTTAACAAAATAAAGCACAATTTGTGGATAATTTGTTGATAAATATTAAGTTTAAACAAGAGGTAAACTTAAAATTATTGTGTATTTTGTGGATAAATACGAATAATTTTGTGGATAATGTGGAAAAGTTTTAAAAAAACCTTCATTTCAATCAACCAAATGTGAATAAATATGTGTATGATTGTGGGGAAGTTGTGAATAAAAAGTCAGCTAGCCTTGTCTGTTTGGCTAGCTGTTTTTACTAATGAACTTATTCGGCAAGTACGGTCCATTCATTCATTAATTCGTCCACTTTCGCTTTCATTTCTTCAATTTCTTTGTTAATACATGCCGATTTTTCGTGATTTTGATACACTTCAGGTTGACATAGCTCTTCTTCTTTTAGCGCAATTTTTTCCTCTAGAAGGTTAATTTCTTTTTCAATTTCTTCTATTCTTCGTTGACGTTGTCGCTCTTGACGTTTCGCTTCTTTTTCTTGTTCATAGGAACGTGTGCTCTTTTGGGTTTCTACTTTCATGCTAGATGTGTCTATTGAGGCTAACTCTTCTAGCTCTTGTTTCTTTTCTAAGTAATAGTCGTAGTCACCTAAATATTCTTCTATTCCCTCTGACGAAAGCTCCCACACTTTTGTCGCAAGGCGATTAATAAAATAACGGTCGTGAGAAACAAACAAAATCGTTCCAGGGTAATTTAATAGCGCTAATTCGAGCACTTCTTTACTATCAAGGTCTAAATGGTTGGTCGGCTCGTCTAATACAAGGAAATTCGCTTTCTTTAGCATCAGCTTAGCTAAAGCTAACCGTGCTTTTTCTCCACCGGAAAGGGAGGAGACAGGTTTTAACACGTCATCACCAGAAAATAAAAAGTTCCCTAAAACCGTTCGAATATCTTTTTCCGTCATCGTTGGGTAGTCGTCCCATAATTCATTTAACACCGTTTTATTCGAATGCAAGTCTGCTTGCTCCTGATCGTAATAACCGATGGTGACATTAGCGCCGAACGTGATGTCCCCTTGAAGTGGAGCTAGTTTTTGGACCACCGTTTTTAACAAGGTTGATTTTCCGACACCGTTTGGACCGACAAGGGCAATGCTTTCTTGTCGGGTAATGTGTCCATTAATGGAAGTAGAAAGGGCTTTGTCATCATAGCCAATCGTGATATTGGAAAGTTTTAACACTTCATTACCACTTTGGCGCTTAATATCGAACGAGAAGGACGCTGCTCCATCATCAAGATGAGGTTTTTCTAGTAAGGTCATTTTTTCTAATTTTTTTCGCCGACTTTGGGCCCGTTTTGTTGTTGAAGCCCGAGCAATATTTCGTTGAATAAAATCTTGTAGACGAGCAATTTCATCTTGTTGCTTTTCATATTGTTTTTTCTCTTGCTCGTATTTTTCTGCCCGTTGGATTAAATATTGACTATAATTTCCTTCATATTTATAAATTTGATGACGGGAGATTTCATACACACGATTAACGACTTTATCTAAAAAGTACCGATCGTGAGAAACGATTAAAATGGCTCCCGTATAATTTTGTAAATATTGCTCTAACCACGATAAGGTTTCGATGTCTAAATGGTTGGTCGGCTCGTCCAATATTAAAATATCCGGCTTTGTTAATAGTAATTTTCCAAGTGCAAGACGAGTTTTTTGTCCTCCACTAAGAGTAGCGATACTTGTGTTATAATCGTATTGATGAAAATTCAAACCGTGTAAGACGGAGCGAATATCCGCTTCAATTTGATAACCACCTGCATCTTTAAAACGAACTTGTAATTGGTCGTACTCTTTTAATAGCTTTTGATAGGCGGTTTCGTTTTCATAGATAGATGAATCAGCCATTTTTTGTTCCATTCGTCTGAGCTCTTGTTCCATTTCTTTTATATGTGAGAACACGGTCATCATTTCGTCCCAGATGGAAAGTTCCGATTCCAGTCCGGTATGCTGTGCTAAATAACCAATAGTTACGTCCTTTGGTTTTACAATTTCTCCAGCATCGTAGGATAAATGACCGGCAATGATTTTTAAAAGTGTCGATTTTCCAGCTCCGTTGCGACCAACAAGTGCGATTCGATCTTTTGATTGAATTTCTAATTTTACATTCGAAAAAATGAGATCTGCACCGAAATATTTACTGAGTTGGTTTACTTGTAATAAAATCACTTCATCTCACCTCTATACGTCATAGAGTAAGTGTAACTTATTTTTCAAGAATTCGGCAACGGTCCTACTCGGGACAATTCATAAAAAATAGTGTATCATGAGAAGTATGGAATTTTATGGTGTGAACAAAGGTTAAACAAACGTTTGATTAAATTCGTTATCCATATAATCAAAAAATGGAAGCGTTCACATGAGTTTAGTTTAAATGATATAGAAATGGTGAGGGAGAGATTATGAATCAAGAATCAATAAAAATACCGCAAGCAACTGCCAAACGTTTACCACTGTATTATCGTTTTTTAAAAAATTTATCAGCCTCTGGAAAGCAACGCGTATCATCAGCGGAGTTAAGTGAAGCGGTGAAAGTCGATTCAGCCACCATTCGTCGTGATTTTTCGTATTTTGGGGCGTTAGGAAAAAAAGGGTATGGATATAATGTAAATTACTTGCTTTCCTTTTTTAGTAAAGCATTGGATCAAGATGAAGTTACAAAAGTCGCACTTATCGGTGTCGGTAATTTAGGTACGGCGTTTTTAAACTATAATTTTTTAAAAAACAATAATACAAAAATCCATGTTGCGTTCGATATTGATGAGAAAAAGGTAGGAACCCATATTGGTGATGTGCCTGTCTATCACCTTGATGAATTGGAAAAACGTTTGCTACAGGATGAGATTCAAGTAGCGATTCTTACTGTTCCGGCTAATGTCGCGCAACCGATTACTGACCGATTAGTAAAAGCAGAAGTAAAGGGAATACTAAACTTTACTCCGGCTCGATTAAATGTGCCATCATCGATTCGTATTCACCATATTGATTTAGCAGTTGAGTTGCAATCGCTCGTTTACTTTTTAAAGAACTTTCCAATGACTGATGAAAATGACACGGAACCGTCACAAGAAGCTGTGAAATCAGAATAGAAAAAACGGCTTGTTTTCGGTATGATTAATATTGAGGGAGGTGTACCAGTATGGGAATGGGAGCAGGAAGCCTCATTTTAATTGCATTTGTTGCTTTACTAATTTTTGGTCCAAAAAAATTACCTGAATTAGGAAAAGCAGCAGGAAACACGTTACGTGAGTTCAAAAATGCCACAAAAGGCTTAGCGGATGATGACGATGATAAAAAAGAAGTGAAGTAACGTTAGGATGAACTGTGATGAGTCAAAAGGACATGACGATATATGAACATATAAGTGAATTAAGAAAACGGCTCATAATTGTGGTCGTTTTCTTTGTTCTGTCGACCATAGTCAGTTTCTTTTTCGTTGAGCCGATTATTAAATATTTACAAATGGCCGATGAAGCTAAGGAATTGACAATGAATGCCTTTCGCATTACCGATCCGTTAAAAATATATTTTCAAATGGCTTTCTTTTTAGCGTTTGTCCTTTCTTCTCCTGTTTTGTTGTATCAATTATGGGCATTTGTTAGTCCTGGTTTGTACGAACGGGAGAGAAAAGTAACGTTAAGTTATATTCCAATATCGGTGCTATTATTTTTAGGTGGCCTTTCGTTTGCGTATTTTATTTTATTTCCGTTCGTCGTTGATTTTATGTTGAAAATTTCCGCTAACTTAAATATTCAACAAGTGATTGGAATTAATGAATATTTCCAATTCTTATTCCAGATTACGATTCCGTTCGGCTTTTTATTTCAACTACCGGTTGTCATGCTCTTTTTAACACGGCTTGGAATTATTACACCGATGATGATGGCAAAAGTCCGCAAATATGCGTATTTTGTGTTGTTAGTGATTGCGGCATTTATTACACCACCTGATTTAATGTCGCATTTAATGGTGACTATCCCGCTATTTATTTTATATGAGATTAGTATTTGGATATCCAAAATCGGATACCGGAAAGTATTAGAAGCAGAAATGAAGGCAGCAAATGAAATCGAAGACTAAGTGATAATAGGTGAAAACTCGGCACGGGCCGAGTTTTTTCTTTATCGCGTGCCCAGAAAGATGCAGGGTGCTTGTTGGTGAAAGTCCAACCCGAGTAAGTGCCAAGACGCTCGGTAGCTGACCGGCAACTGGTGGAGAAATCCTAAGGTTGAAGCCCGGTGACAACGTAACTCCTTATGGGGTGCTAGCGAATCAGCAGGTCGTAACATAAAGTGAATTCTGCCGCTTCGTCAAAAGAGACCTCGATTGAGGGCAAAGGGAAGTCGAGCCTGGGGTATATGGGCGAAGACCATGGACGGTGTGAAGAACTTGGAATGCAGCACCTAGGAATCCCTCGGAGTAAGGGAAGCGACATGTTGAGAAAGTATCCTGTAGAACTGGGGAGACCCTCCTTCACACTCAGTAAGAGTAAAGAGGAAACCTATAAGCATATGCGAAGTGGTGGACTGTGAAGAGGGAGTCGGAGGAGGTCATAGTAACCATGAAGGAAAGACAACATAACTTTCTGGAGTAAAGGACCTCTACTTTGTTCACGTGTTGGAAGGAGGTAAGAGTGA
>JACDOC010000034.1 GCA_017656295.1 Bacillus sp. (in: firmicutes)
AGATTCTACCAAGGAGTAACCCTCTTTTTCATGTTATTTGCTTATTAACTACCGCGCTTTCGCTTGGTGGCCCCCTCTTTTGTTGAGCGTTCTAACGTTCCCTCAACAAATGAGGGGGTTAAATTTTGCCCACAATAATTTTACTCATACGACTAGGGGAAGTGAAGGAATGACAGCCCAACGATTTTTTACTCATCCACTCGGAATTATTGTGTCTGCGGTGGCAGCGACGTTTTTATGGGGAAGCGCCTTTCCGTTTATCAAATTAAGCTATGAATTATTGGATATTCGCTCCAATGAATTAGGGGAGCAAATGCTGTTTGCTGGCTACCGTTTCTTTTTAGCGAGCATACTGATTTTATTCTTTTTTACAATGATGAAAAAATCGATGCGATTTCAGCGGGAGACGTTTCGATCGGTTGTCAAAATCGGAGCCTTCCAAACGTTTTTTCAATACGTTTTGTTTTATATCGGACTGAGTTTATCCACCGGCATTCAAGGATCGATTATTGCGGGAACGACGTCGTTTTTCCAAATGATTCTCGCGCATTTTATGTATCCGGATGATAAAATGAGCCAACGAAAAGTCATTGGGCTCCTTATAGGTTTCGCAGGAGTAATCGCTGTTAATTTAACAAAAGGAGAATTTGTTCTTGATTTTGGAATGGGGGAAATTTTATTATTGCTCGCAATGTTATCCGGAGGGTTTGGGAACATTTTAGCGAAAGAAGGAGCAAAACAAATGGAAGTTGGTTATTTAACGTCATACCAAATGTTGTTTGGCTCCATTGGTTTGTTAGTGCTCGGTATCGTTCAAGTCGGTCCTTTTCCGTTCGATTTTGAATGGACATCGTTCTTCGCTTTATTGTACTTAGCCTTTTTATCCGCAGCTGGATTTATATTATGGAACAATGTAATGAAATACAACCAAGTGGGAAAAGTGTCGATATATATGTTTTTAGTCCCGGTTTTTGGAGTATTTTTATCCGCGACGATGCTCGGGGAAGAAGTTCACTCATTTGTACTGTTAGGTCTAGCCCTTGTTGCATCGGGAATTGTTATTGTGAATCGTGATAAAGGAAAAAAGGTACATCGGAGTGTTAGAAAAACAGTATAAGCTTATATATACCCACTTTCAGGTGCAGAATGCGAAAACTTATATGTCGGCGCTATGTGTAGTTAAACGATACGGTTGATATTTATATATTACGCTTGTGGCAGACGCTTTCCGCGAGCAAGCCGCTTCCCTCGCTACGCTCAAGTATGGGTCTTGCGGCTTCTTGTTCCCGCTGGAGACGCCGCCTTGTGAACAACTTGCTAAAAATCAACAATGAAATATAACATAGCCTAATAAAAAAGCCGCTCACTTAACCGTGAAGCGGCTTTTTACGTGGCGCATATTCTTGACGTTGCTGTTTTTGGAAAAAAGCAAGAGCTAGAAAAATAAGAAACAGCATGCCACTAATCATGAAGAAGAAGCTGCCGTTCCATTGGATAACTGTCCCTCCGATAATCGGACCGAGGATGCTGCCGATGCTAAAGACCATGCCACACATAATGTTCCCAGCAGGTAGCAGTGATTTTGGCAACAAGTCGGCCATATAGCTAATTCCTAGTGAAAAGGTGGACCCAACAACCATCCCAGCGACAAAAAAGGCAATAAACAGGCCAATGGTCGAGTCGATAAACTCAGCAGAAAAAAAGCTCACTGTCCCAATTGCCATCGCAAAAAGTAACACGAAGGGGCGTCCGTATCGGTCACTTAACATACCAAGCGGTAGCTGAAAAACAATGCCCCCGATGGCAAACGCAGGTAATAATATCGATACCGTTTCGACTGTAATGCCTGAGCGTAATGCATAAATCGGGAAGTTACCGTTTATAGATGCTTCTAAAAAGCCGTATCCAAATGGGGGCAATAGCGCAACCCACGCGAACTTCATGACATTTCCGAACCGATGGAGCGACCCGAAGAACGAATTTGTTTCCATCGAGCTTTCTGGGCACTCATTCTTTAGTCCCCATACCGTTAACCAGGCCAATAAACTAATGAGTGACGATACGATAAATGGCAACGATTCATTCGTTTCTACAAGCGGTGTCATAAACGGACCGCACGCAAATCCAATGCCGAAAAAGAGGCCGTACAACGAAATATTTCGACCCCGTTTTTCTTTCGGCGAAGCGGATGTAATCCACGTTTGGGTTGCAAAATGAAGCATATGATCTCCGATTCCAATCAGCAGTCGGAGAACGAACCAAAACGTAAATGACTTCCATAGCGGAAACATCATTAACGACGCAATCACCGTAAATCCTCCTGCTAAAATTAACGGCTTGTAGCCCCATTTTTTTAATGGTACTTCCATAAAAGGGGAGGCTAACAATACTCCTAGATACAACGCTGTCGCGTGAAGTCCATTTAACGAGGAAGATACTCCGTCTTGTTCGAAGATGACGGCAATGATCGGCAGCAACATCCCTTGGGAAAACCCTGAAATGGCAACGATGCTAATCAATACCCAAAAGTGATAATTTGTGCGCATGTCTTGTTCTCCTTTTACCGTTCTCAATAAGTTGATAGTAAAGCCTCATTTAAAAGTTGGCAAGACTGAATTCTATCAAGTAAGATGGGAATGAATAGAAAAAGAAGGAAAGGAGGATATTCGATGAAATTCCAAATGAAGCCAGAAGGCGGGTTTGTCACAGAGCTACCGTACGGGACTTTGCATGTATCTGGTGATGAGACGCAAGGATTTCGGCCGTATCAATTAATGGTCTCCTCACTTGCGGTATGTAGTGGCGGTGTGTTACGAAAAATTTTAGAAAAAATGCGCTTCAACATTACTGACATCACAATTGAAGCGAACGTAAAACGAAATGAAGAAATAGCAAATCGAATCGAACATGTGCATCTTCATTTTACGATCGAAGGAACTGACCTTGATGAACGGAAAATCGAAAAAGCAATGGAACTAACAAAGAAAAACTGCTCCATGGTGCAATCCGTCCTTGGAGCGATTGACGTGAAGGAAACGTTTGAGATTAAAAAAGCATAATTAATATCTAATTCTTGAACTGTTCTTTAGAAGGAAAAAACTGTCCACTAGAGGGATAAAAAAAGAGCCCTTTAAAAGGCTCCAGTGCTAGGAAGGGAACGTCATCTTTTGTGGTTCGCTTCCTGGTGATTCATAATATAAAATCGTTTGTGGTTGTAAGCGAAGTAATACATATTCGGGATCATCCGGGCCAGAAATCCATGGGCGTAACGATTCGTCCCAATATTTTTCTTTTAATTGTGGAGAATCTTCAATTTCCGCTTTGGCTTCAATTTCGATGTGAGGCTCGTTTGTACCATTTTGCCCCACTAAAATATGCGCGTTCGGGTTGGAACGTAGATCTTCTACTTTATGCGTATGCTCATTCGTCGCGGTATAAAGCGTTAGGTCGTCATGAAAAAACGTCATGTAGCGGGAATATGGTTTATCGTTACGAACCGTGGCCATCGTGCCAACGGGATGCTGGTCCAATACTTGTTCTACTTTTTCTTGTAAATTTCGTTCCATTATACAAGTTACCCCCTTAATGATTATTCCTTTTATAATTTGTACGTTTTTTCAATTTTTACTACCGTCGTTCGATAATTTTGCCTGGTTCAGGGAAGAGATAAGAAAAGAAAGTTCAGAAGAATGTGAGGGAAGAAGATGAATCGAATCTTTGCCTTTATCGTATTCGGTGGGGTACCGCTATCTGTTATTGGCACTTTACTTCATTGGCCGAGCGTTCTTATGTTCGTTATTTACTGTATTACTATCATCGGATTGGCGAGCTACATGGGCCGAGCTACTGAAAGTTTGGCGATTATTTCGGGTCCACGAATTGGTGGGCTATTAAACGCCACGTTCGGAAACGCCGTGGAGCTAATTATTTCGATTTTTGCCTTAAAAGAAGGTCTTATTGATGTGGTATTAGCCTCGTTAACTGGTTCGGTATTAGGAAACTTATTGTTAGTGGCTGGACTATCCTTTTTTGTCGGGGGGGTAAAATTTAAGCGGCAAACGTTTAATGTTCATGATGCTCGACATAACTCAGGACTACTCATGTTTGCTGTCATTGTCGCCTTTGTGATTCCCGAAATTTTTGCTGAAACGATGAACAGAACCGATACACTTATGTTAAGTGTGGGAATCTCAATTATTTTGATTTTACTCTACATGGCAGCCCTGTTCTTTAAACTCGTTACTCATCGTGGGGTGTATCAACATCATGAGCAGCAGGAGGAACACGAAGAGGAACCGGAATGGTCACGTAACAAATCGATTCTTATTTTAGCGTTAGCGACCGCTGCTGTGGCGTATGTATCCGAAGCGCTCGTACATACGTTTGAAGAAGTGGCCCATGCGTTCGGATGGTCCGAGCTCTTTATCGGTGTCATCATAGTTGCCATCGTCGGAAACGCGGCGGAACACGCTTCAGCGATTATTATGGCGTATAAAAATAAAATGGACGTAGCCGTTGAAATTGCCGTTGGTTCAACGTTACAAATTGCTATGTTTGTAGCTCCAATTCTTGTACTCATTTCACTCTTCTTTACCACTTCTATGCCGCTCGTATTTACCGTCCCAGAACTAGTGGCGATGGTTACCGCGGTCCTATTAATGATTGTTATTTCGAACGACGGGGAAACGAACTGGTTCGAAGGGGCTACGCTACTTGCCGCTTATTTGATTATGGGAATCGGCTTTTATTTACTATAAGATTTTAAAAAAAAGCTATGTTATATTTCATAGTTTTTAGCAAGTTGTTCACACGGCGGCGACTCCAGCGGGAACAGAAAGCCAGAAAAGACCCATACTTGAGCGTAGCGAGGGAAACGGCTCGCGGCTTGCCCGCAGAAGCGTCCGCCACAAGCGTATGTATAAATATCAACAGTATCGGATAACAAAGCCAAAAAAAGAGGCTGTCCGAAAAGTAGTATTTAATCCCGAAATCTAAAAAAAGCAAACCCAAAGAATGCTGTAAAATCAACATTCTTTGGGTTTTAAATTTTGGCGTATTTTCAACTAAAATGGACTTTTTAGACAGCCCCTTCAATTTTTACATTGTGATGGAAAAAGTCCGGATTTGCTTCGGTTGATCACCTACCTTTGGATGTGAATTCGCAGTTGGGATACTCCATAAAAGGCTGAGGTTAAGACCTCCTTTGTTGAAGGGTGACAGTATAACACTATTCGTTTTTCGGAGAAAATATTCTGAATTTTTGTTAAAAAAACTATTAAATGAAGACGTTACTCGAATGGATAAATCGAACTTGGTTGGAAAACATAATAACAAACTCGATGATTAACTGAGAAAGGAGTTCTCAACATGATTTCACATCGAATGATCCTTCTGGCACTAGTATTTATTTTAAGTTTTGCTCCAAACGCATCGGGAGAACAAGCGAAAAAAGCAAAAGAAGATCAAGCCTATCAAATTCCTTCTTCCGTCATGAACATCGCCAAAGAAAATACGTACCCAAACCCAACGCAAGATTTACCGTATTTACAACCGAGCGAATTAACGAAAGAATTACTTGAAACATCTAAAATAAAAATTGAAAACCCAAATTTAATTCGGATGTTAAATGAAACAGCTATCAACAAATCTCCATTTTCGATTGGAATGAGAGCAACCATCTACTTAGGCGAGTGGCCCCTGAATTACGAATCAACCGAAACCGCTCCTAACTGGCAGTACCAAAAAATAAACACAAACTACTTTGACAACCGTGGTGGAAAATCTATTTATCAAATACATTACGTCCAAGAAGTACAAAAAGTCATTAAAGGCGGCTTAACTGCAAAGGTTCTAAAAGCAGATGACGTCCAAAAAATGATGCTGTTAAAAGCGATGGAAAAAACGAAGCTCCCACTATCTTTTGAAACCATCGTTGGTGCGGGAACGAAAAAGGAGCAAATTTATAACATCCCGCCTAAACGGCTAGGGTACTTATATGCCTATGCTCCTGCGGTAAACGAAAAAGGAAAAGTCACGTATGGCGAAGTGTATCTCGTGCTAAAAGGCAGGCATCGCGGAATCGTCGTCAAAAATGTTACGTCTCAAGGCATCGGCGCCTGGATTCCAGTACAAGACCACATCATGTTTAGCTTCATTGCTACGGATCAACCGAGATAAAGCGGGCTCTTTCTTAGAGTTCGCTTTATTACATGTTGGTTTGGTTTTTGAGGAGTATTGTCTGATAAGGAGGGCGAATCGGCACATAGAAGTCCGAAATTTGAACATAAAAAGGACTGGAATTGGGATATAGGCGTTGGATTTGGCACATAAAGAGCAGAGAATAGCACATTCGAAGCCTAGCTTGGCACATAGGATGTTAATGCTGGCCCAATTTTTTCTTATTTGATCCATATCAACAACTTCTAAACAATAAAAACCGATTTGGCGACATGCCAAATCGGCACAGCTTATAAAACGCTATTTTACTAACTGACCCTCAGCTACTCGTTTCACGCGTTCGACAAAATCAACGACGACTTTTTCCGATGCAAACAGAAGAAACAATTTAGTATACCACTTTAACGGTTGGTTTGTCGCTGTATATGTAAGCTCGGTAAGATTTTCATCTTTTTTCGTCAGTTCATATGTTGCGGTAATGTCAAACATGTTGGCTAAATGAAAGCCTACTTTTAATTTTTTATAATCAGGAGTATCTTTGTATTCTAATGTTTTGACGTCGTATTCCATGACGCGTTTGCCTTCCCGATATTTTTGGCGATAGACACTGCCAACGACTTCTTCGGTTTCATGAACAGGTGTATTTTCTATAACTTGAGGCATAATTTTTTGCATGTTTTCAAGTGACCCGTCAAAAAACTCCCATACGGTTTCAATCGGAGCGTTAATTTCGATCGATTTTGTCCATTTTTTCATAAAAGACCTCCATCGTAAGTTTTCTTTTTATAAAATTAATTCCACTTCGTTAAAGCAATATCCTTTTTTTAGAAAAAATACCAAAAGTAAGGAGCCGCCCACTACATTGGAAAGCGGCTCCTGCTGATTTTTGCTCATATTTTCTAAAAGCTGCTCATAACAATCGGGTTTATGCTCATAAATATGAAGTTAATGCTCATAACAATCGGGTTTATGCTCATAAATATGAAGTTAATGCTCATAACAATCGGGTTTATGCTCATAAATATGAAGTTAATGCTCATAACATTGGGTTTTTGCTCATAAATATGAAGTTAATGCTCATAACAATCGGGTTTATGCTCATAAATATG
>JACDOC010000035.1 GCA_017656295.1 Bacillus sp. (in: firmicutes)
TTCGCTCGACTTGCATGTATTAGGCACGCCGCCAGCGTTCGTCCTGAGCCAGGATCAAACTCTCCGAAAAAGTTTGACAGAAAGACTCAAATTCATTGACGTTGACGCTTCGTTTTGTTTAGTTTTCAAGGAACAATCGAAATCACTTTTTAACAGCGACTTTCTTATAATAACACCAGGTCGACTTTGTGTCAACCACTTTTTTATTTATCATGCTGATCATTTGTCGTTCAGCAGCGACGTTTAATAATATACTACCATTCGACTTAAACGTCAACACTTTTTTTAAAAAATTTTATCCTTTTTACCACTCTGCTTTTCTTTTCATTTGCATATATTTTAAACACTCGTAATGCGGTGCAACTCTTTTAAATATCGTAAATAATATATGGTACCTTTCTTTCATTGCTCTCTTTACAACATGATCAATTCGTTCATCTTCTAGATCAAATAATATTTCATCCATTTCTCGTTTCAGCAAATATTGTATCTCTTGCCTCTCATGTTCATGTAACAACATCCCAAGCATTTTTTCCACATCCTTATTTATTTGTTTTCTGTAGTTTTTTCCAACATGTCTAAAATTATGAAGTTGTTTAACAAAAATGTTAAGACATAAATCCTATCTGCCTTCATACAATGGTGACAAGGACTTGTCTAAGAGGTGATCAAACGAGAATGAATGGATTTTATATTGTCAGTGGCAAAAAAATAAAACAAGGACTGTTAATCGTCATTATTTCATTCTTTACGGCCCTGTTCCTTTTTTCTGAAAGCTTAAGCTACCTGTCTGTTTTTTCGACAAAAGAAGGACCAAGAGCCATTTATAAAGGAGAAAAAGGTATTGCGCTTACGTTTAATATCGGCTGGGGGGATGAAAAGGCCGCTCCTATTTTAGAGTTATTAAAGAAGCAGAACGTTAAAAAAGCAACGTTTTTTTTATCCGGAGAATGGGCTGAAAGACATCCTGAACTAGTTGAGCTAATCGTGAAGCAAGGGTACGAAATTGGATTACTCGGTTATACGTACAAAGATTATACCGATTTAGACGATTCGGAAGTGCGTCGAGACATTTTAATGGCGCAAGAAGTATTTAAAAAACTAAACGTCAAAAATATCAAATTACTCCGCACGCCTACAGGTCATTTCGATGAACGAGTGATTCAAATTGCTGAACGTCTTGGCTATACTCTCGTTCACTGGAGTGTAAACTCACATGACTGGAAAAATCCGGGAGTAGAACAAATTATCAAAAACGTCTCTGTCGCTAAAAAGGGAGATATTATTCTACTCCATGCTTCTGATTCCGCCAAACAAACCGCTCAAGCGCTCCCTTCTATCATTCAAATGACGAAAAAGAAAGGAGAGCTACAAACCGTTTCGGAAATGATTGCGAGCGGAAAAGCAAAAACCACATTAATTCGATAAAAAGAGGTAAAACAAAAGGTGTCCCCTATAAAAATGGGACGCCTTTTTTGTTTACGCCTTCATCGTGTTGTATTTTGGGAGCATTAATAATTGATAAGCGTTACAAGCTAATAATGTAAATAGCATTAAGTAAAGCCAACTTTGTTCATTCGTCGTTAGAACAGGTAGCCATTCGACTACTGTTACAACGACCATAAAAAATAAGGCTGAAACAAACGTTTGTTTATTAGTTTGCTTTGCTTTAAAATACGCGATTACCGCACCAAACAAAAGAATGAATCCTGCCAATAATAAGTAAGGAACCAGACTTTCCCCTTCATCAGCAAAGGCTTGGAAACGGAAGTATACGAGGTCAAACAAAACGATACAAATAAGAACCCATTGGACACCGTTCCATAAGGAGATCGTTCGGAAAATCCCTAACCCAAATCGATGAACGGTTAAATAAGCAAAAAAGCCCATTTGACTAATAACGCTAAACGTAAAGCCAACTCCCATTAACCAAATAAAGGTGGAAAGGATTGCCCCGATCTCACCATTTGTAAAATAAGGCGAAAATTCATCCCAGCGAATCACAAACCCTAAGATTCCGGAAACGAAACCTCCAACTAACAATGTAGAAAAGAAAAATTTTATCCAATTTCGAATCGTCACCGTTGACTCCTCCATTATGTCAATGTCATTCACTCTTTCGATTTTACCAACCAAATCTTGAAAAATCTAGGACAAGGCGAAGGAACGCATATTTTTTCACAAAGTTCTCATATTAACAGTAAGAAGTTGTTTAATGGAAAGGAGCTTTAAGATGAAAAAGTGGACCTATTTGCTCCTCATACCCGTACTTTTTTTAACCGCTTGTAACGGTGGAAAAGAGTCCGGTGGCGGTCAAATGGATTATGACGAAACAAAAAAAATGGTAGTTGATATATTAAAAACGGATGAAGGAAAGAAAGCAATTCAACAAATCATTTCTGATGAAAAAATGAAGGAAGAGCTAGTCATGGATCAGCAAGTTGTTTCAGATTCGATTCAAAAAACCTTAACATCTGAAAAAGGGGTCGAATTTTGGAAAAAGTCTTTTGAAGATCCAAAATTTGCTGAAACGGTTGCCAAAAGCATGAAAAAAGAAAACGAAAAGCTATTAAAGGAACTTATGAAAGACCCAGAATATCAAGGGATGATGATGGATATTTTGAAAGATCCTGAAATGCAAAAAGAGTACAATGAAGTGCTGAAAAGTAAAGAGTATCGAGAACATTTACAAACCGTCATTATCGAAACATTTGAAAGTCCTTTATTCAAGTCTAAACTTCAAGATGTGTTAAAACAAGCAGGCCAAGAAGGGGGAGAGAAAAAAGAAGAAGGTAAAGAAGGTGGGGGACAAGAAGGTGGTGGTGAAGGAGAAGATAAAGGGCAAGGACAAGGCGGTGGAGCGTCTGCATAAAAAATCAGACCGATAAATCCGGTCTGATTTTTTAGATTTATTTCATTAACAAACCGCTCACTTTTTTCGCGATGTCTAAATAAATCTTTCCAAGTGGATGATCTTCTCCATAAATCGACGGTGCAAAGTCTTCCTCGTTATCAGGCCAATCCGGCTGTTGTAAAGGTAACTGGCCAAGTAGTTCGGTTTGTAGTTCTTCCGCTAATTTTTGGCCACCGCCGCGACCGAAGACATATTCTTTTTCACCAGTTACTTTACTTTCAAAGTAAGACATGTTTTCAATAACACCTAATACTTCATGTTCGGTACGTAACGCCATAGCGCCAGCCCGTGCCGCTACAAACGCCGCTGTTGGATGTGGCGTCGTTACAATAATTTCTTTACAGTGCGGGAGCATCGTGTGAACATCTAATGCAACATCCCCTGTTCCAGGAGGTAAGTCTAATAATAAATAATCTAAGTCTCCCCACTCCACTTGGCTGAAGAAGTTGTTTAACATTTTTCCTAACATTGGTCCACGCCAAATGACCGGTGCATTATCTTCCACAAAGAATCCCATCGAAATGACTTTAACACCAAAGCGCTCCACTGGAATAATCATGTCTCCACGAACTTGTGGTCGCTTTGTAATTCCCATCATATCAGGAACACTGAATCCGTAGATGTCCGCATCAATAAGGCCAACTTTTTTCCCGAGTCTTGCTAATGCTACTGCCAAGTTACAGGAGACGGTAGATTTTCCGACGCCTCCTTTTCCACTAGCAATCGCAATAAATGTCGTTTGCCTATTCGGCGAGAGGAGTCCTTGACCTTTTGGTTCACTGGAATAACGATGTTTTTCTAATTCCTCTTTTGGTAGATCAGCAAAGCGGATACCAACCGTTTCTGCCCCCGCTTTTTTAAGCGTTTCCACAATTTGCGATTGTAATTGAAGCTGCTCACCTGTCCCCGTTTTCGCGATAGCTACTTTGACGCTAACATGTTTTTTCTCTTCTTTAATAGCGACTTCAAGTATTCCATTCGTTTCTTTTAACGGTTTATGTAAAAAAGGATCTTTTAATTCACCTAAAAGTTGAATGACATCTTGTTTCGTAAGCACGAAAAACACCCTTTCTCCCTATGTAAACTTTTCTTTCTTTTCATCAGTATATCACATATTGACGATCGCCCAAAAAGAGACGCGCGAATTATTTGAAAAATGTTGCAATACGACAAACAAAAAAGGAGCTATTCTTCCAGCTCCGGCTCATTCGTAAAATAGCGAAGAACCCCTCGATAAATGGCTTCAGCTACTTTATCTTGATAACGATCGTTCATTAAATTCCTCTTTTCTTCTGGATTGGAAAGAAAACCGATTTCTACAAGTGCTCCAGGTTTTTTGGCGTTTTTTATTAAGTAAACGTTATTAATGACTTTTGCTAAGCGATCTGTATTTTCAAGGCTTACCCGCAATTCTTCTTGGATAAACGTAGCAATCCGTCTATTTTCTTTATACCGGGGATAATAAAATGTTTGCGCCCCACTCCACCTTGAGGAAGGAATGGCGTTTAAATGGATACTTAAATATAAAGAGGCATCGGATTCGTTAATTAACTGCAGCCTTTTTTGAAGATCTTCCACCTTTCGTCGACTATACCCTCTTGTCTCCTCATCGGCTAAATCCGTATCTGTTTCTCTTGTTAAAAGCACCAAGGCACCTTGTTCTTGTAAATAATCCCTCAGCTTTAGCGCAACTGATAGCGCAATATCCTTTTCAAGCACCTCTTCATCCCCCGCTCCACCGTCTGGTCCCCCATGTCCAGGATCTAAGTAAATAATTTTTCCTGACAACGGCAAGTTCCATGACTCAAACGATTGCGAATTTAAAAATTGGTACTTTAATAGATACATGAAAAGGAGAATCCCTACGCCAAAGAGGAACCATTTCACTTTTTTATTCATGCGTAATTTCCATCCCTTCCCTTTTCTCTATATCCACTGTATGGGACAAGGGAAGGAAATAGAACTGTAACATCTATTTCAGACGGAGCTTTCTTCTCCGTGTGGCTTTTAAAAAACCTTCCGTCCACCACGAGTCAATGTACTGTTCACAAGCATAGTAGATGGATTCGGAAGCAAGCGATTCATGATCCCGGATACCCCAATAAAGCCAATCATTATACAACGTATCGATGATGTCTTTTAACTCTCTGCGACAGCGATGACGAACTTGTGTGACCGACTCTCCATAATACCCAAAGCGACTATATTTCGCACCAAGTAAATACGCTTCAATGGCCATATCATAACATCCTTCTTCGAGCTGTGGAGCTAAACGCCGTCCACATTCGAAATAAAATGGTCGAAAATATTTCTGCATACGATCCCGTAGCATGGAAATAGACAATTCTCTTAAAATCATCCGTTCATGGTGTAATTCTTTTTCTCTTTTTTTATAAGAAAACGTCTTAATCACTGCCATTTGTATTCACTCTCCTTACCACGTATTGTTTGCTCTGTAAGGAAAGTGATACAAAGAAAAAAATCACAATTTTTGGGCACAAAAAAACCTCCATCCGAAACGGATAGAGGTTTTGCATCCAAAACAAATTAGCGTTTGGAGAATTGTGGTGCACGACGAGCGCCTTTAAGACCGTATTTCTTACGCTCTTTCATACGTGCGTCACGAGTTAATAATCCAGCACGTTTTAGTGGTTGACGATATTCAGGATCTGCTTGAAGTAACGCACGAGCGATACCGTGACGGATCGCACCTGCTTGACCAGAATAACCGCCACCTTTAACGTTTACAAGTACATCGTAGTTGCCAAGAGTTTCAGTAATTACAAGTGGTTGCTTAATTACTTCACGTAATGCTTCGAATGGAATGTAGTTTTCTACGTCACGACCATTGATTACGATACGACCGTCGCCTGGTACTAAACGAACACGTGCTACAGAGCTTTTGCGACGACCAGTTCCATAGTATTGAACTTGTGCCAAGATAATACCCTCCTCTTAAAATTATCCGCGTAGTTCGTACACTTCAGGTTTTTGAGCTTGATGTGGATGTTCAGGACCCGCATAAACGTGTAATTTTTTGAACATTTGACGTCCTAAAGAACCTTTAGGAAGCATGCCTTTAATAGCAAGCTCTAACATTTTCTCAGGATAGTTTGTACGCATTTCAAGCGCTGTACGAGCTTTTAAACCGCCTGGATGTTGGCTATGACGGTAGTAGATTTTGTCTGTTAATTTTTTACCAGTAAGTTCGATTTTAGAAGCGTTGATGATGATCACATGGTCACCAGTATCAACGTGTGGTGTGTAAGTTGGTTTATGTTTACCGCGTAAGATTGCAGCTACTTCGCTGGCAAGACGACCTAAAGTTTTACCTTCAGCGTCTACAACGTACCATTTACGCTCTACTTCATTTGCTTTTGCCATATACGTAGTACGCATGATTTACCCTCCTAAAAATAAAAATTCCTTTTCACCTGTATTTATTTTTAACACGATTAAGTTCCGGGGCTTATCGTGGGGTTAAATACATACCATATGATATAATATCTCTTTCAGTTGCCAATGTCAAGAAAATGTTACACCTGGATTGAGTCAAGTATTTGTGGGCAGTTTTTTTCTCCCTAACAATGAAAGCGGATTCACTATTTTAGGGTACTCTCT
>JACDOC010000036.1 GCA_017656295.1 Bacillus sp. (in: firmicutes)
GTTAATGCTCATAACAATCGGGTTTATGCTCATAAATATGAAGTTAATGCTCATAACAATCGGGTTTATGCTCATAAATATGAAGTTAATGCTCATAACAATCGGGTTTATGCTCATAAATATGAAGTTAATGCTCATAACATTGGGTTTTTGCTCATAAATATGAAGTTAATGCTCATAACAATCGGGTTTATGCTCATAAATATGAAGTTAATGCTCATAACATTGGGTTTTTGCTCATAAACATAAAGTTTTTGCTCATTACCAATGGTGTTTGCTCATAAATACGAAGTTTTACTCATATTCAAAGGTGTTTGCACATAACATAATGTTTTAGCTCAAACCCCAAGGCTTTTGCTCATAAAGATGAAGTTATTACTCAGAACTGAAGGATTATTTCTCATAAACATAAAGTTTTTGCTCATAATTAAAAGTTTTTTGCTCAAAAACATGAAGTTTTGCTCATATTCAAGGTGTTTTGCTCATAACACAATGATTAAGCTCAAACCCAGGGCTTTTGCTCGTAAAGATGGATTTTTTTCTCATAACTAAACGATTATTGCTCATAATCATGAAATTTTTTCTCATAACCAAAAGATTTTTTCTCATAATCAAAGGTTTTTGCTCATAACACAATGATTAAGCTCAAACCCCAAGATTATTGCTCACAAACATGAAGTTATTGCTCATAACCAAAGGATTATTGCTCACAAACATGAAATTTTTAATCATATCCAAAGGTTTTTGCTAATAACGCCCGAAATTTTGTTCATAATTTAAATGCTCCACACCATAGATTACCGAGCAATCTCCGCTTTTCGAGTTGTAAAATCAACATCCGGATAGTACGTATTTTTGACTAAGACGTTCGGACCTAAGCATTGAACCGCTGGACAGTGGCAGTTTAACGACTTCGCTAACGAACTTTTGAGCCAACGTTCAAATATGGACGGTAAATCATTCGTTTGAACGTTGCCAAGCGGTGGCGCATCGCCAAAGTCAGTCACAATGACATCACCTGTAAAAATGTTCACATTTAAGCGCGAGCGACCATCTGGGTCGTTACGCACCGTTACATTTTTCGCTTCGTACAGCCGTTTTAACAATGTTAAGTCTTCTTTATTTTGGCTGCAAGGATAAAACGGCAATGTACCGAAAAGCATCCATACGTTTTCATCCCGAATATCGAGCAAACGATGAATAGCTTCGCGTAATTCATCAAGTGTCAACGTATCTAATGTGGATGCAAAATCGCTCGGATACATCGGATGTACTTCATGGCGCCCGCACTTCATTTCCTCGACGATTTGACGATGAATATGTTCAATATGCGGCAATGTCCGCTTGTTCAACATCGTTTCCGCTGAGACCATGACACCTTCTTCGGCGAGCAAGCGGCTGTTTTCAATCATCCGCTCAAACAGTTTTGCCCGTTGCTCACGAGAAGGTTTTTTCTCCATCATCGCAAATCCTGCATCGATGAAGTCATCAATGGTTCCCCAGTTGTGGGAAATGTGCAGGACGTCTAAATACGGGGCAATTTCTAAATACCGATCGATCGGTAACGTTAAGTTCGAGTTAATTTGCGTCCGCACTCCGCGTTCATGGGCATATTTTAAAAGTGGTAAGACATAATTTTTTACCGATTTGGTTGAAAGCATCGGCTCGCCACCGGTAATACTTAACGAACGAAGGTGTGGAATTTCATCTAACCGTTTTAATAATAAGTCTAATGGAAGTGCATCCGGATCTTTCGTTTGTAACGTATATCCAACGGCACAATGCTCGCAGCGCATATTACATAACGTCGTTGTTGTAAATTCGACATTGGAAAGTGTCAATTGGCCGTGCTCTTTTACATCTAAATAAGCTTCCCACGGATCGTAGGAAGGGGTAATTGGTTTCAATTGTTGTACTTGTTCCATGATTGGTTTCCCCTTACATTGAATTTTCCTTATGTCATTATCAAAGAGAAGCCAACAGATTGTCAACGATAAAACAAATGGAAGAAATCATTGCACAATTTCCACCCATTCGGTACGATGGAAGTAGCGAAAGGAGAGATAGTTTGAACAACGTAGCAGTTAACAAAGACCAACAACTTGAATACGTCAAACAACGTCTAAGCATGTTTTTACAAATGCTTGATGCTCTCGATCCAGAACAAGCCGAACTTGAAGACATTGATCGCTTAATCGAAATGATTGATGAGCTTGAAGCAAAAGTGGAACAAGTAAAAAAGTAAAGTTTCATAGTGTAGGATGAAAAACTGGCTCGGCATGGGTCAGTTTTTTTATTAGGTAAAAATTTTTACCAGTTGAATCCGTTTTCAGCACAACCCTTTTCTATTACTATGTATAGGAGTATAATAATAATCGGAAAAAGTTTGAAATTTTAAAAATTGCTTGTTGTTTGCTCGGGCAAAAGGGAAAGGGGAAGAATCATGAATATAGAAAAATTCCGTGAAAGTATGTACCAACTCATCGTGGAAACGTCCACCAATTTGCCAAAAGACGTCCGTCGAGCGATAAAAGCGGCAAAAGAGCGGGAAAATGCAGGAACGCGGGCAGCCATGAGTTTAGCAACGATTACAAACAATATTCGAATGGCAGATGAAAACGTCTCGCCAATTTGCCAAGATACAGGACTTCCGACGTTTAAAATTAAGACACCTGTTGGCGTGAACCAAATTGAAATGAAAAAGGCCATTCAAGAAGCGATTGCCCAAGCGACAAAAGACGGAAAACTTCGTCCAAACTCTGTTGATTCGTTAACGGGTGAAAATAGTGGGGATAACTTAGGCATCGGATTACCGGTAATTAAATTCGAACAATGGGAAAACGATTATATTGACGTACGCCTTATTTTAAAGGGTGGCGGTTGTGAAAATAAAAACATTCAGTACAGCTTACCTTGTGAGTTGGAAGGACTTGGACGTGCAGGCCGTGACTTAGATGGTATTCGGAAATGTATTTTACATTCGGTGTACCAAGCGCAAGGTCAAGGATGTAGCGCCGGTTTCATCGGTGTTGGTATCGGTGGCGACCGTTCGTCTGGCTATGAGCTGGCAAAAGAACAGCTTTTCCGTCCAGTCGATGATGTGAATCCGAACGAAGATTTACGTAAACTGGAAGAATACATTATGGAGAATGCGAATAAGCTCGGAATCGGTACGATGGGCTTCGGCGGAGAAACGACCCTTCTTGGTTGTAAAATTGGTGTGATGAACCGCATCCCAGCAAGCTTCTTCGTATCGGTGGCATACAACTGCTGGGCGTTCCGTCGCTTAGGCGTCTACATTGATCCTGAAACAGGGGAAATTACAGAATGGTTATACCAAGATGGAGAAAAAATTGACTTTAAAGAAGAACAAGAACCACAAACAACAGATGCTGACGTCAATGTGGTTACACTGGAAGCGCCGATTACCGAAGAGCAAATTCGTCAATTAAAAGTGGGCGATGTGGTCCGCATTAACGGCATGATTTACACCGGCCGTGACGCGATTCACAAATATTTGATGGATCACGATGCCCCTGTCGATTTAAATGGTCAAATCATTTATCACTGCGGTCCGGTGATGTTAAAAGATGAAGACGGAAACTGGCATGTAAAAGCAGCTGGACCAACTACGTCCATTCGTGAGGAGCCTTATCAAGGGGACATTATGAAAAAATTTGGCGTACGTGCGGTCATCGGTAAAGGCGGTATGGGTCCGAAGACGTTACAAGCCTTGCAAGAACATGGCGGCGTGTACTTAAACGCCATCGGTGGAGCGGCGCAATATTATGCGGACTGTATCGAATCCGTTGAAGGTGTCGATCTATTGGAATTTGGTATTCCTGAAGCGATGTGGCACTTAAAAGTAAAAGATTTTACAGCCGTTGTGACCATGGACTCTCACGGCAACAGCTTGCATAAAGACATCGACAAATCTTCGTTAGAAAAACTCGCTCAATTTAAAGAACCGGTCTTTAAGTAAGACTGGAAAGAGGCTGACTTTGATGAGTCGGCCTCTTTCTATTTACCGCGTGCCCAGAAAGATGCAGGGTGCTTGTTGGTGAAAGTCCAACCCGAGTAAGTGCCAAGACGCTCGGTAGCTGAC
>JACDOC010000037.1 GCA_017656295.1 Bacillus sp. (in: firmicutes)
ATAAAAATCACCCCTTAAAGTAAATGTTGCCCATTAGGGGGTTTTTCAACCTCTACTTTAAGGGGTGCAGTTCATGATCACTCTGGGCGTTGATTTTACACTTTCACTTTATTCAGTTAAAGCTCCGAAGTAGCACAGACAAAATCTGTGTATTATTTAACCCAATTCGGAATATGAGGACCAAAGTATTTACCGATTTTTTCAACTTCAGTCATTATACGACTTATTCCAACTTCAGACAAAAAACAATTTTCCTTAGTTATTCCATACCTGTCGATGACAGGCGAGATGAAGAACTCAGTTTCTTTTGGAAATACCGTTTGATAAGTTAATAATGCTCGACGAGAGTGTCCTGCTTTACAGACCAATATAACTTTTCTAGGGTGTATTCCTGTTTTTTATAGAACTTCCAACGAAAAACGTGCATTTTCAAACGTATTTTGTGCTTGATCTTCCTTTAAAATTGCTTCTTCAGGCACTCCATTTGCAATGCCAATATTTCGTAAAAATTCCCATTCAGTAGTTCCTACATGTGGTTTATATCCGCCAGATGGTAGTATGTATGGTGCGAATCCCTGTTGATACAAGGAAGCTGCTTTTTCCATTAGTTGAGGATGGTTCGCACCAGGAATTAATATCACATCTGCTGGGGCAATTTCAGTTTCCACGAAAATAAAGTTGGTAATGCAATCGAATGGATACGACATTGTTTATTCATCCTTTTTATTACAATTACTTCCACTTCAACTAACCTGTTTACGTTAGTTGAAGTACCATTATTTTACAATATATAAATAAGTACGTTAACCCACCATACATATGTCCTAGTAGCGTCGGGCGTTTTCATTTCTTCTTTCGTTTTGACCTACCTCATTACCAATTCGTTTTCCTCCACATACGCACGGATAACCTCCAAGAAGGCTGAGCCATACTTTTTCGCTTTGACGGCACCCACTCCTTTGACTTGCAAGAGCGCCTCTTCGTCGACTGGTAAAAGGGCACTCATCTCACGTAATGTTTGATCAGAAAAAATGACGTATGGCGGGACGCCTTCTTTTTCGGCCCATTCTTTTCGTAATGCACGCAGAAGGGCAAACAGTTCCGTATCTTCCTCCATCTCCTTTGCTTTGTATGCCACTTTTCGATAGACGGACCGCTCACCTTTTAATACCTCATACGCCCGGTTGTGGAGAGTCACCACGGGATATTGCTCCCCTTTTAACCCTAAATATCCTTCGGCGAGTAAAAAATCGATCAGCTGGATGATGTCTTTTTCCGTTAAGTTGTTCATTAAGCCATATGTGGAGAGTCGGTCAAAACCAAGTTCTTTCACCCGTTTATTTTTCGAACCTTTGAGCACTTGGGCGACCAGTGTTTTCCCAAAATTCTCACGCATACGTTTGATGCACGAAAAGACCATTTGCGCTTCTGTCGTAATATCCATTTGTTCTCGGTCATCGGTACAGTTCGAGCATCGACCGCACGGCTCATTAGACGTCGTTTCCCCAAAATAGCGCAAAATGAATGTCTGCAAACACGACTCTGTATGACAGTAGTCGACCATTTTATTGAGCTTCTGATACTCCACTTCTTTTCGTTCCGACGAAAGCTGTGATTGTTCAATGAGAAACTTTTGAATATGTACATCTTGTGGAGAAAAAAGCAAAAAACACTCACTCGGTTCCCCATCGCGACCGGCTCGTCCTGCTTCTTGATAATACGACTCCATATTTTTCGGCATTTGATAGTGGATCACATAGCGCACGTTCGATTTGTTAATGCCCATCCCAAAGGCATTCGTTGCAACCATGACAGTCAGACGGTCATGAATAAAATTTTCTTGGTACTGGTCGCGTTCTTCTTTCGTTAAACCTGCATGATACTTACCAACCGCGATTCCTTGTTGTTTGAAGAACGAATACAGTGCATCAACTTCTTTTTTCGTCGCTGCATAAATAATCCCAGCATGGTCTTTTCGTTTTTTCACATACTGAAGCACAAACTCACGGCGGTTTTCCCCTTTTAACACATGGAACGACAGATTGTCACGAGCAAATCCCGTCACAACGACATTCGCTTGGTCAATTTGAAAATGCGTTCGAATATCGTGCAACACTTCAGGCGTCGCCGTGGCGGTAAGTGCGACGACGACCGGCTTGGCTGGGAGCGATTCCATCATCGGCCGAATCATCCGGTAATGCGGACGAAAATCGTGCCCCCATTGAGACACGCAATGCGCTTCATCGATCGCTACTAATCGGACTGGCAATTTTTTTAATAACGAAAGAAACGAAGGCGCCTCTAACCGTTCGGGCGCCACATAAATGAACCGGTATTCTCCTAGCTCGGCAAGAAACAGCCGTTCATTCATCTCTGCCTTGGATAACGTACTGTTCAAATACGTTGCTGAAATCCCCATTTGCATCAAGGCATCGACTTGATCCTTCATTAAAGAAATCAGGGGCGAAATCACAAGCGTCACCCCATCCAGCACTAACCCTGGCACTTGATAACAAAGCGACTTCCCCCCACCGGTCGGAAGCACACCAATCGTATCTTCACCTGCCAACACTTTCTCAATAATCTCAAGCTGTCCGTTTCGAAAACTTGAATATCCGAAATAGGTATGTAACACTTCTTTGGCTTTTAAAAGCATCGAATCACCTATGTCTCTTTTTAGTTATCATTGTAGCAGAAAATGGACTAGATTCGTTCGATGAAATTAATTTGTTCTAACTTCTTCTTACATCCCCAGATTGAAACCTTTTCCAAACCACATTATCTAATTCGTAAAATGGAATATTTAGATGAGAAGAGAGCGTTCTTGCTAATGTTGTTTTACCGCTTCCCACTGAACCAATAATGTGGATTTTTTTAGGTAAGTGGCTATCCATAGGACTACCATCTCCATATACGTTTGATTATTTTAAAGTTTTACAATAAATGACAGATTGGTATAATTTTTTTAGTATGAACTATCCAATTGATTTTTTGTTTAGCTCTATTTACAGGTTGTCTATCAGTTTTTGACATTTGGATTGCCAGTTTTCGATATCTGAATTGCACTTTAGCATTTTGGCTTGTACTTTTGGCATTATGACTTGTACTTTGGTCAGTGGGCTTGCACTTTCATGCATTCGGCATGCACTTTCGCACATTCGGCTTGCACTTTCATGCATTCGGCTTGCACTTTCGCACATTCGGCTTGCACTTCGGCATCTTGGCTTGCACTTCGGCATCTTGGCTTGCACTTCGGCATCTTGGCTTGCACTTCGGCATCTTGGCTTGCACTTCGGCATCTTGGCTTGCACTTTCGGCATCTTGGCTTGCACTTCGGCAT
>JACDOC010000038.1 GCA_017656295.1 Bacillus sp. (in: firmicutes)
CGTTTTTCGCCACTTGCTTTTGTATTTTTTCGATTTTTCTCTGAAAGTAGCTGGCGGATGCCTGCTACTTTCAGTATGTTGTGGGCTAATGCCACAATCCCAAACTCGACATGTACCTTGTCGAGACCCCGCAAAGAAAATCTGCGGAACGACCGATTGCCCTTGATGTGACCGAACACACTTTCTACTTCGACTTTGCGCCGAGCGTAGATAGCGGCTTTCTCTTCACATTCAAGGGCTGTTTTTGCCTTCGCTTTCATTTCTTCGAAGACGGTATTCCAGTGAACTTGACGATTCCCCTTCGCTTTCGTGCACTGTGCTTTCAATGGGCAATCTGTACAATCTTCACATTCGTATATTTTGAAGCTTTGCTCATAGCCAGACGGATTCTTTTTGTTTTGGTATTTTTTAAACGTCACTTTCCTTCCATTCGGGCAAATAAAACAATCCTCTTGCTCACGGTAGGTCCAGTTTTTCGCATTTTTGATGTCTTTTTTGTATTTGCGAGTCTGTTCTTGTACATAGGATCCATATGGAATGAGAAAATCAAATCGAGGCTCTTTCTCGTCACCAATCGCATATACATAGTTTTCTTCACTTCCATATCCTGCATCCGCAATGATTGTTTCGGGCATCGGTAAAGAAGTAGATGCCAGTTTCTCCAAATGGGGGATAAAACAACGCGTGTCTGTAGGTCGTTGATGAATGGTATAAAACAAGATAAACTGATTCTCTGTCCCCATTTGCACGTTATACCCTGGCTTTAGCTGACCGTTTTTCATATGATCTTCCTTCATGCGCATAAAGGTTGCGTCTTTGTCCGTTTTGGAATAGCTGTTACGGTCGCCAAAGATTTCGTTCTGTTCCTTGTATGTAGCTAGTCGCGGTAAGAAATTTTCCCGAATCAGCTTTAAAGGTTTCTTCCATTTACTGCGTTCTTGGCGCTTCTCCTTACGAATCTTTGGATCTGTTTCCTTTTCAATTTCCTCTTTTAGGGTTTCCACTTTTTCTTCTATTTCCTTAGCCACTGCCTCTAGATGATGTTCGGTGATCTCTGCACTTTGTTCGGTTTCCTTTTCTCCCGTTCCAGCTTCTAATTGTGTCAATTCATGTATGTGTTGCAGGGTTTCTTGAATTTTTTCTTTTAATGCTGCTTCAAATTTCATCGTTGATTGTTTCCACACGAAAGAATACTTATTGGCATTGGCTTCAATCTTGGTGCCATCCAAAAAGTAGTTTTCCATTGTGATGTACTTTTCTTCAATCAATTTCAAAATCATAGTTTCGAATAATTCATCCATCAAGGCTTTCATCCGTTCTCCGCGGAACTCATTGATCGTGCGGAAATCTGGTTGTTGCATCGCTGCCAACCACATGGCAGGAATATTTTCTTTTATGAGAGTTTCGATTCCTCGGCAGGAATAAACCTTTTGGGAATAACCATACAGAATGATTTTAAGCATCATTTTGGGATGATAGGAACTTCTGCCACCACCTTTATAATGAGAAAACAATTGCTCATCTGGTACAGCCTCAACCATTTCGTCCACTACACGTGCGACGTGATGTTCTGGTATGAGTGCTTCAATATCAAAAATCACTTGAATTTGACGGTTGTCATATGGTTTGAAAGTAGGGGCTAATTGTCTTTTAGAGGGCTTTTTTTCCTCTGTCTCTGGAAGAAGTGTCAATTGTGTGTTATAATTTTCAGTAGTAATCATTTGATTGCTCATAAAAAATCGTCCTTTCTGGAATGTTGTGTGGTAACTTCATTTTACTAGAAAGGGCGATTTTTTTGTG
>JACDOC010000039.1 GCA_017656295.1 Bacillus sp. (in: firmicutes)
CTCCCTCTATAAAATATTGATTTACTCGTTTTTTCTTTAAATTTCTTTGATTTTTATAAGCATCGACGTTTCGTAGACATCAGAAATAAGGATATATCTTGAATATTTATAAATTTTTGGATAGGTAGGGTGTAGGGGAACAAACTCCATCATCCTATTTTTTTGAAAATGGAGGACATTTCCCTATGATCGCACCTGTGGATCTCCACTCGTCTCATGGCGGTGTACCCTCCCATGTCTCACGGAGTCCTTTGCTCCTACATTCCTTCGTTCAACCTATCCATGAGGTGGAGGTCGGAATAGGCTCCCTTACTGGGTCTATGCCCGTATGGTGTGATAACGACCGACTTCTCCGTGCTTCTGATGTCTATCTTCGATACATGTTTTCAGGTTAAGCGACTTCCTGTAATGTCTTTAAGTGTGGAATATCTTGCATCATTTTCTCTTCACTGAACGAAATTTGACGTCGACCAATGGTAAACAAGATTCGAATGAGTTTACTGCATAAAGCGACAAGAGACTGCTTACCGGTTAATGGGTTATCCGGCCGTGTGCGATAGTATTCATGTAAGGCTTTAAAGGCTCTGTTTTTCGCTGATAGGGGCATCACCACCCGGAATAAGAGGGCGCGCAGTCGTTTTCGGCCTCGTTTACTAATCGTCGTTTTTCCTCGATGTTTCCCTGATTCATTCTTTTTTAAGTTCAACCCCGCCAGTTTGATGATTTGGCGTGGATGCTGATACTGGTGAAGGCTACCCACTTCCGCGAAAAAGCCGACAACCGTCATTTCTCCGATGCCTTTGATCTCGCCCATCTCTTTGGCGCCCGGAATCGTTTGAACCATTTCACTTAATTGCTTTTCCAGTTCGTCTAGACGATGGGTTAAATACTCATATTTCTCGAGTAAATAACGTAATTCTTCCTTGGCCATTTGAGTGCCCGTTTGAAGCCCGATAGAGGATTGGGCTGCCTCTTTCAATTGTTCGATTCGCTTCCTTCCAACGGCTCGTTTGACTACTTTCTTGACTTCCAAAAGAAGCTGTTCGCATGGAATCTTTGCGATTTCTTTTGGAAGATATCCTGTTTTTAAAAGTTGCAGTGCTGCTTTTCCGGTCCAATCTTTAAACACCGTAAGAAACTCCGGAAAATAGCGATCCAGCCAATTGTGTACTTGGGCTTGAACCGCATATAGATCCTGTGTCACCATGTCATGAAGTTTCATGCCTTCACGTAATTCTGCGTAGATTCCCTCTGGAAGAATCGGGATGGAATATCGTCCATCCTTGACGAGTTGGGCTATGACTTTTGCGTCTTTCACGTCATTTTTCGTAGGAGAGTTGTCATCCAGCTCTTTACTTCGTTTCACATGCATCGGATTCACGGTAACACATCGGATGTCATAGGCTTGTAAGAAGTAAGCAAGATTTAGCCAATAGTGTCCCGTTGGCTCCATTCCTACGATGACATCTCTTTTTTCATGTTGATTCATCAAGGTGTGTACCCAATTTAAAAACGTTTGAAACCCTGTTCTTGAGTTTTCAAATACAACGGCCTTCGATAGATCGAATCCCCGGTGATCTTGAGCTCTTGCCACGTGTTTGTGTTTTGCGATATCAACGCCAATGATTAATGTTTGTTCAGTGATTTGTCTAATTTTCGAATTTCGGTTATAATTCATATTAGGTCCTCCTTGGTTTATAAGTTAGGGGTCAAGGCCTTGACACCCTGTATCATACCAAGGGGACTTTTTTTGTTTCAAATCTCATTTTTCCTCATTACAGGAATGCTCCCTT
>JACDOC010000040.1 GCA_017656295.1 Bacillus sp. (in: firmicutes)
CATTAGCTCAGTCGGTAGAGCATCTGACTTTTAATCAGAGGGTCGGAGGTTCGAGTCCTCCATGGCTCACCAGTTTTATGCGGGTGTGGCGGAATTGGCAGACGCACCAGACTTAGGATCTGGCGCCGCAAGGCGTGGGGGTTCAAGTCCCTCCACCCGCACATGCGGAAGTAGTTCAGTGGTAGAACACCACCTTGCCAAGGTGGGGGTCGCGGGTTCGAATCCCGTCTTCCGCTCCAACTAAATAGCCATGCCGGGGTGGCGGAATTGGCAGACGCACAGGACTTAAAATCCTGCGGTGGGTGACCACCGTGCCGGTTCGAGTCCGGCCCTCGGCACCATTTGCGCCCGTAGCTCAATTGGATAGAGCATCTGACTACGGATCAGAAGGTTAGGGGTTCGAATCCTCTCGGGCGCGCCAGTTACCGGGAAGTAGCTCAGCTTGGTAGAGCACATGGTTTGGGACCATGGGGTCGCAGGTTCGAATCCTGTCTTCCCGACTCTTCAAATGCATCAAATGGGGCCTTAGCTCAGCTGGGAGAGCGCCTGCTTTGCACGCAGGAGGTCAGCGGTTCGATCCCGCTAGGCTCCACCATAACATAAATGGATGAACTGGCGGCGTAGCTCAGCTGGCTAGAGCGTACGGTTCATACCCGTGAGGTCGGGGGTTCGATCCCCTCCGCCGCCACCATAAGGACCTTTAGCTCAGCTGGTTAGAGCAGACGGCTCATAACCGTCCGGTCGTAGGTTCGAGTCCTACAAGGTCCACCAGTTAAATAAATACGGAGGAGTACCCAAGTCTGGCTGAAGGGGTCGGTCTTGAAAACCGAGAGGCGGGTCAAACCGCGCGGGGGTTCGAATCCCTCCTCCTCCGCCATAATTCAATAATTTTGTATCGTCGCGGGGTGGAGCACGCCCGAATCCACTTCCTCGAAAATACTTCAGCGTACCGCTCGAGTTACTTCATGAAACAACTAACCGAGAGCGGGACGGTCAATAGACACATCGGGCATGAAACAAATTCAGTAATTTCTTATCGTCGCGGGGTGGAGCAGTCCGGTAGCTCGTCGGGCTCATAACCCGAAGGTCGCAGGTTCAAATCCTGCCCCCGCAATTAAGGGTCCCGTGGTGTAGCGGTTAACATGCCTGCCTGTCACGCAGGAGATCGCGGGTTCGATTCCCGTCGGGACCGCCATTATTAAACGGCTCGGTAGCTCAGTCGGTGGAGCAACGAGCAAAGCTTCTTTGGAAAAACTACGAGTTGTACCGCTCGAACTTCTACTTGATTAAGCTTACTGAGAGCGGGACAAAGGACTAATAAAATATCTAACAATTTAATAAAAAAATAAACAAAACGGCTCGGTAGCTCAGTCGGTAGAGCAAAGGACTGAAAATCCTTGTGTCGGCGGTTCGATTCCGTCCCGAGCCACCATCAGTAGCCAAGCATCAAAGATTATACATTCTATGGCGGCTATGGCGAAGTGGTTAACGCATCGGATTGTGGCTCCGACATTCGTGGGTTCGATTCCCACTAGTCGCCCCATATTTCATCACAATTTTTCATTACTTGCATATATTATTATTGGGCTATAGCCAAGCGGTAAGGCAACGGACTTTGACTCCGTGATGCGCTGGTTCGAATCCAGCTAGCCCAGCTTGCGGAAGTAGTTCAGTGGTAGAACACCACCTTGCCAAGGTGGGGGTCGCGGGTTCGAATCCCGTCTTCCGCTCCA
>JACDOC010000041.1 GCA_017656295.1 Bacillus sp. (in: firmicutes)
GATTGAGTCAAGTATTTGTGGGCAGTTTTTTTCTCCCTAACAATGAAAGCGGATTCACTATTTTAGGGTACTCTCTTGATAAAAAATTTGTCTTTTTTAAAATCCGGCCAACTCCTTTAAAGTCTTGTACACTGGAATATTTGCCTTACCTTTTAGGTATAGGAGATTGTCTCTTGTGACTTCACCAATTGTACTTGTCACCTTTTCTACGTAATGTTTTGGTGGATTCTTTTCCTCCTTGGTTTCTGTCCATCTTTCGACTTTCCCAAATAATGTTTTCAATGCCAGATTGTCTAGGAAAGCCACCAATCCAGTAATCATGGCACTTACGCCTTTTTCTACCCAGCTACGTCCATTTTTGAGCCTTTTTGCGAAGACACTCATCGTTCCCTCGGCACT
The DNA here is from genome assembly GCA_017656295.1 of Bacillus sp. (in: firmicutes). Classification (NCBI taxonomy): domain Bacteria; kingdom Bacillati; phylum Bacillota; class Bacilli; order Caryophanales; family Bacillaceae; genus Bacillus; species Bacillus sp. (in: firmicutes). The sequence continues at coordinate 400 of JACDOC010000041.1, forward strand.
TCCCATTGGACGCATTCCTTTGGTGTCAATACCTTGTTCTTGGAGCCACTTCCGGTAATCCCCGAGGGCTTCAGGATATTTTTCTAGTTGACGAATCAATTGGTCAAGACGTTCTTCCTGATCCTCTGTCTCTAGTGTTCCAACAGCACTGTTTAATTCCGTAAGTAGTTTCTGACTGTCATAGGACGCTAGTGCCTTTTGCATTTGGCGATAGCGAGGATGCTTACGGAATAAGCTGCGAATATCCCTTGCCACGTGGAAACGGTCAATTGAAAAGAATGCCCTGCCTTTAAAATGGTCTCGACAGGCTGTAATCCATCCGGCACCATCCCCGTTTATTACTAGCTTATGGACAGTTGGGTCATACTCGAAGTTTTCAATGAGAAAATCCTCAAACGCCTCCCAAAATGGCTGGTTCCCACGGTGAATAAAATGGCGTTTGTCTTTCAAACTTACTCGTTTTCCGTTGATTTCCCAGCCCTGATGAACCGCTGCAATTTTTTCTTCCTTGCCCCGTTTTCCTTTTCCTTGACGTTTCACATATAGGCCGTCCACTTCCACGAATAGGACAGGATAGTTTACAGGCTGTCGCTCTTTTGGGATACTTTCAATCTGTAACAGGTGTTGACGTATAGCTTCGTGACTAATCACTCGGTATCCTAAAAGTGTTTCAAGCGTGTGTTCTGCCTTTCGATAGGATGGCCCTGTAATGGCAAGCTCTAGAGCCGCTTCTTCTATCAGCGGACTAAAGGAGCCTGTCCCTTCGAATTCCAAAGAGCGATCAAGCAGATAGACATATTCACCTTTCTCCCTGTCTCGGTAGTAGTTCCGTTTCACCTTTATTTCGCCAAAAAGACTGATAATAGTGGTGGTACGCTTATCGAGTAGACGATAACGCTTTTTATTTCGTTCTTCAGCAATCTGCTTGTCCATGTCCTCTAATAGTGTTTTCATGACCTTTGAGAAGGTTTCCTGTAATTGCCTCCAAACTAATTGCTCAATCTGTTTTAAATTTGGATATACTGTGTTATTCTTTTGCATGAGGGGTTACTCCTTTGTTTGTGATTTAGTTTTGGTCGACTAAGATTCTACCAAGGAGTAACCCTCTTTTTCATGTTATTTGCTTATTAACTACCGCGCTTTCGCTTGGTGGCCCCCTC
>JACDOC010000042.1 GCA_017656295.1 Bacillus sp. (in: firmicutes)
GCCATAGAACCTGTTTGGAAAAGGATATTCCCCCACGCATCGTATTCATATTCAGCAACAATGTTTCCATTGGCATCGGTTAATGCCGTTACGTCACCGTGACCATTTACATGATAATGATACGTTATACCATTTTTTGTCAAAGTTAAATAGTTTTGTTATCGTCAATATATATCAAAAGTAATTCTTGTCCATCCGGAGTTTTCAATAATAGCTTTCTATTTTTACAGAGAACCTCTCCAATAATAGTATCTTCATCACCTATTCCTAACGTATCTCCTTTGAAGTTACTTGGTAAAAAAAGAATGTATAAACCTGCTAATTCATCCCACATATTCCTTATAAATGAAATATTTTCTCTACATATGATTTTTGTTTTTAAATAAGAGAAACCTGGGGAGTTATTGACTTCTTCAAACCATGCTAAAATAAATTTATCTTTAGAATAAAAAAGTTCCTTAATAGAATTGTATAAATAATATAAATCTCTATACTTAGGATGTCCAGTAGGGAAACGTTGCCAAACTTCTAATACAGTTCTTTTTCGTAAATTAGAAGGAAGCTCGAATAAATCGAGCAAACCTTCCCAAGAATTTTTCATAGAAACCTCCCTTTCTTCAATAAACTTCTATTTCTTTTCCCACAAAACTATTCGTTTATTTCCTACATGATAATGTAATTGCCATTTACCAAGCTCATAATGATATTCTATTCTAAATATAGGCTTACTAATCCCTTTCTTTTTTATAGCAATTCTAAATTTCCAGTTTTTAATGTTCGGCCCAGATACTTCTAAAGTATAATTTTTCGCATCGTCTCGTACTCTTTTGAGATATGGCTTTAAAACACGATATGATTTTATTGCAACTTTTCGACCGATTTTTTTTGCAACAAATCTTATAATTTGAACAGCAGCAGCAATTAAGAGTGGATTATGCCCATCATGATCAACGTATATTACTGGATTATTCTTTGTATAAGAATATAAGTTTAAAGATTGCGGAT
>JACDOC010000043.1 GCA_017656295.1 Bacillus sp. (in: firmicutes)
TTGATTTGCGAAGTCAGAGTTAGGTATACTACTAGACATAGGTAGGGTCATCCTTTCTCAATTTGTTTGGTCGCAAATCTGAGAATACCCTACCTATTTTTATTTATCTAGAAATTTGCTTACACAAAATTTTATACATCATCATGTCTCTTTCCCGTCATTTTAAAAAGTATATTTAAAACTGAACTAATACCAATCAAAATTATGAAAACAAATAAAATCATAACTAGTTCCATTTTTAAGTCCCCTTTATTTTCCTTTTCTTAAATATACCATTTTTATACACTTTTGGATTTTTATAAAAAACTATATTAGCAAAATTCTTACCACACATCATCATAATGATGTTGCAGACATTTTTGAGAAGGCATAAAAAATCTTGTGACCAAAATGTGACCAAATGACAATATTATAAAAATCAAGTATCTGTACTAAATAAAGTAAAAGCCTGTATCCCATTTGGGTTACAGACTTTTGCTTCATAATGATTCCGACTGGGCTCGAACCAGCGACCACCCTGTCAAAATAGAAAGTGGAAAAACAAGTGAGTTAAATACGTAAAATAAATTAAATCGAATTAAAATGTGCCTTGAAAATACGCGAATGAAAATATTTGGTTAGCAATGTTATTTACAATGATCTATATCATGTCAGTTTAAACAATCTGGTTTAACAAATTCAAGACTATTCGCTATTGTTCATGTCTACAAATAATGTGACGTCTTAGTGACTACGACGACTAGACGTTTCATCTATAGCGATAGGCTTTTTATTGCCTCCATTATGAGTAGCTCTAGGAAACTTAAACAAATACTATTTATATAAGTCCAACTTATTTCTCAACATGTTTAAAGATGCCCGTCTTCTATCTAAACTACTCCTAACTAGAGAGAGCGGATGGATATGAAAAAACTTTATAAATTACGAATCACC
>JACDOC010000044.1 GCA_017656295.1 Bacillus sp. (in: firmicutes)
TATTCACTTATGGATACTTGCTCATCACAGCAAGTGGGTTTCCCCATTCGGAAATCGCCGGTTATAACGGTTCATATCACCTTACCGGCGCTTATCGCAGATTAGCACGTCCTTCATCGCCTCTGACTGCCAGGGCATCCACCGTGTACGCTTAGTCGCTTAACCTCACAACCCGAAGATGTTTCTTACGATTCATCATCGTGTTGCGAAAATTTGAGAGACTCACGAACAACTTTCGTTGTTCTGTGTTTCAATTTTCAGCTTGATCCAGATTTTTAAAGAGCAAAACTTCGCAGTGAACCCTTTCAGGTACACTCTGAAGTATTTTTTCGTAAACACTCACGAGATGGTGGAGCTATGCGGGATCGAACCGCAGACCTCCTGCGTGCAAAGCAGGCGCTCTCCCAGCTGAGCTATAGCCCCATCGTGTAGTCAGAACCTCTTTACCGATAATTTTTCCTGAGACAAGGCGTGGAATAACGAAGCATACATCAGTATGTGAGTTATTTCACAACGCAGTATTCAGGGAAAATTTGGTAGGCCTGAGTGGACTTGAACCACCGACCTCACCCTTATCAGGGGTGCGCTCTAACCACCTGAGCTACAAGCCTGTAGAGGTTTTACTGCTCGTTTTTCATCAGACAATCTGTGTGAGCACTTCAAAGTACGCTTCTTTAAGGTAATGAGGTGATCCAACCGCAGGTTCCCCTACGGTTACCTTGTTACGACTTCACCCCAGTCATGAATCACAAAGTGGTAAGCGCCCTCCCGAAGGTTAAGCTACCTACTTCTTTTGCAACCCACTCCCATGGTGTGACGGGCGGTGAGTACAAGACCCGGGAACGTATTCA
>JACDOC010000045.1 GCA_017656295.1 Bacillus sp. (in: firmicutes)
AATCGGGTTGTCTGTTGTTAAAACCAACCTTTTACTGTATCATCTATTCCACTTAATATGCCACCGATAAAATTATTGATTCACCGGAAGACCAGCAGAGTATTACGCTTAACATGGTCGCTGATCAGCAAGTGGAGAAAGCAGGATGGATTCGTCTGTTTTTCCGGGGAATCAAGAATTTTATCGGTGGCATATTCAGTGGAATAGCTGATACAGTAAAAGGTTGGTTTTAACAACAGACAACCCGATTTTCCTGTTATTCAGGGCGTTGATCAAGTGCTTTTTTTATTGTGTTTACCCGATGGTTTAGGTAAAATTTAAAATAACCGAACATTTGAAAGGATTAGGAGGCAGAATATCATGGTTCAAGTGGGAACATCTACAGTCAAAAGAGGAATGGCTGAAATGCAAAAAGGCGGCGTCATCATGGACGTTGTCAATGCCGAGCAGGCTAAAATCGCGGAAGCTGCCGGTGCAGTAGCGGTAATGGCGTTAGAACGGGTTCCTGCTGACATTCGTGCTGCCGGTGGCGTTGCACGTATGGCAGACCCGACCATTATAGAAGAAGTCATGAATGCGGTGTCCATCCCCGTAATGGCGAAAGCCCGGATCGGACATTTTGTGGAGGCACGTATTCTGGAATCCCTGGGGGTTGACTACATTGATGAGAGTGAAGTGTTAACCCCGGCGGACGAAGTTTATCACATCAACAAACATGAATTTACCGTTCCCTTCGTTTGCGGTGCCCGCAACCTCGGCGAAGCCCTTCGCCGGATCGGAGAGGGAGCTTCCA
>JACDOC010000046.1 GCA_017656295.1 Bacillus sp. (in: firmicutes)
CCCGGATCAAAGCTTTTTGGCAGCTCCCCGAGGCTTTTCGCAGCCTAATACGTCCTTCATCGCCTCTACCAGCCAAGGCATCCACCTATGGCCCTTAATATCTTTTTATTCTATTTTGCGTTCACTACCTTATTTAATGTACTTTCATACTTTAAACAAGATGAATGATCTGTTATTGTAGTTATTTAGTTTATAATAAATCTCTTTATTATAGTTGTTGACTTTAACAATTGTAATTTAATGATCGTTTGGTGTTTAAACCAAATATAAATTCTTATGAGTTTAAGAACTTATATTTAATTTAAAACTCGTTTTTTGATGAAGTTGTGCTTGAAAAATCTGCGTAGCGTACTTTCGTACGTGAGTAGGTTTTTCAAGTGCAAATTCTCAAAAAATGGTGGAGAATAGCGGGATCGAACCGCTGACCTCCTGCGTGCAAGGCAGGCGCTCTCCCAGCTGAGCTAATTCCCCATTTTATAATCGCAATTCAAATGAACATAGATCACTGAAAACTAAGCAAGTAAGATTACTTGAAATAACTAATATCTCTTGTGAGATTTTCTTTGTATGTCAATGCAAACGAATGATTGACTTTACTCTAGAAAGGAGGTGATCCAACCGCAGGTTCTCCTACGGTTACCTTGTTACGACTTCACCCCAGTCGCTAATTCCACCGTAAGCGGTAGCCCCCCGAAGGTTGGCTTCCCGATTTCGGGTGAAATCAACTCCCATGGTGTGACGGGCGGTGAGTACAAGACCCGGGAACGTATTCA
>JACDOC010000047.1 GCA_017656295.1 Bacillus sp. (in: firmicutes)
TTGGCTGGGCTAGCTGGATTCGAACCAGCGCATCACGGAGTCAAAGTCCGTTGCCTTACCGCTTGGCTATAGCCCAAAATTTAATTTATTTTGAATGGTGGAGGGGGACGGATTCGAACCGCCGAACCCAGAGGGAGCGGATTTACAGTCCGCCGCGTTTAGCCACTTCGCTACCCCTCCACGTTGTGGTGGTGCCGGCTGCAGGACTTGAACCCGCAACCTACTGATTACAAGTCAGTTGCTCTACCAATTGAGCTAAGCCGGCATGTTGGTTTTATTTATGACTTAACTCAACCTTATTTATCGTCGTCCCGCTCTCGGTAAGCTGATTCAAGTAGCAGCTCGAGCGGTACGCTGAAGCATCGCTCCGAAGCTTATTCGGTCGTGCTCTACCAATTGAGCTAAGCCGGCAATATTCATTTATGGTGGAGGATGACGGGTTCGAACCGCCGACCCCTTGCTTGTAAGGCAAGTGCTCTCCCAGCTGAGCTAATCCTCCGTGGTGACCCGTACGGGATTCGAACCCGTGTTACCGCCGTGAAAGGGCGGTGTCTTAACCACTTGACCAACGGGCCATTTAACTATTTTTAAAAGTGTAAGCTTCCAACCGGGCTCGAACCGGTGACCTCTTCCTTACCATGGAAGTGCTCTACCTGCTGAGCTATGGAAGCATGGCTCCGCAGGCAGGATTCGAACCTGCGACCGTTCGGTTAACAGCCGAATGCTCTACCACTGAGCTACTGCGGAA
>JACDOC010000048.1 GCA_017656295.1 Bacillus sp. (in: firmicutes)
GTGAAGCCGGGCGACGTTTCCTTGGCATGAGGCATTATGACGTGCAACTCATCGGTGGCATGGTCCTGCACTCTGGGGCAATTGCTGAAATGATTACCGGAGAAGGTAAAACACTCGTTGCGACACTCCCTGCCTACCTTAATGCACTCGAGGGTAAGGGCGTGCACGTCATTACAGTAAATGACTATCTTGCCCGTCGTGACATGGAATGGATGGGGCCTCTCTATATGGGACTCGGCCTTACAGTCGGCACAATTCAATCTGGCATGGAAGCCGACGAGCGTCAACGATCATATGCCTGTGATATCACCTACGGAACGAATAACGAATTTGGTTTCGACTACCTTAGAGACAATATGCGGATGGCGGCCCGAGGTGACGAACGCTTCCCCAGCCAAATGCAGCAGTCGCAAGGCAGGCTTAACTTTGCGATCGTCGACGAGGTGGACAATATCCTCATTGATGAAGCCCGAACGCCTCTGATCATTTCAGGCCCCGCACACGATGATGTCACTAAATATGCACGAGCCGATAAGGTAGCTCGTCAACTGAAAGCGGATGACCACTTCGAGGTTCAGGAGAAAGAACATACGGTGAGCCTGACAGAGTCTGGCGTTCGTCAGGCCGAAAAACTCGCTGGTGTTGAAAGCTTCTACACGGCGGGCAACATGGAGTGG
>JACDOC010000049.1 GCA_017656295.1 Bacillus sp. (in: firmicutes)
AGGCATTGGAGCGATACGCAGGTCTGCAGCCACGAGGAAAAAGAACGGTCATCTGCGACAGTTATGAGAATGTGAAAGACCACGCGCTCAACCCGCTGAAGATCGGGCTCCATTCAGAGGAACAATATGCACGTCCTGATTATCCTCTCCAAAGGTTTGATCCCAAACGTCCCATGAATTGGGTATGGGGTTATTCATTTTTGCAGGAGAGGCCGATTTTGGTTCCAGAATCGATTGCCTACTACGACCTGGGAGATGACTTCGTCTATGAAAACTACAATGGATGCGCGTTAGGCAGGTGTTTGGAGGAGGCCATTTTCTACGGAATTTTGGAAGTGGTGGAACGGGACGCCTTTCTCTTGACATGGTACGCGCAGCTGCCTTTGCCGCGGCTTGATCCTGCATCTGCGAAAGACAAGGAATTGCTGTTGATGATTGAGCGGATCAAAGCAGTGGCCGGTTATGATGTGTATTTGTATAACGCGACCATGGAGCATGGGATACCAAGCGTTTGGGCCATTACGAAAAACAGGAAACAGAAGGGAGTCCATCTCGTCTGTGCCGCCGGGTCTCATCCGGATCCGCTGCGAGCTGTAAAAACCGCGGTGCATGAACTGGCCGACATGCTGTTGACACTGGATGAAAAATATGAAACGTATCGGGAAGAGTTTCTGCA
>JACDOC010000050.1 GCA_017656295.1 Bacillus sp. (in: firmicutes)
GTGGGCGTACGAAACTTGCGAGGATTCTTCTTTAGTACGAGAGGATTTGGAAGGACGTTCCTCTGGTGTACCAGTTGTCGCGCTAGCGGCACGGCTGGATAGCTAAGAACGGAAAGGATAAACGCTGAAAGCATATAAGCGTGAAGCCCGCCTCAAGATCAGGTTTCGTAGGGTTTAACCCGAAAGTCCCCTGAAAGACGATCAGGTTAATAGGCCGGATGTGTACGTGCAGTAATGCACTCAGCTAACCGGTACTAACGGACGATTGCTTGACCACTCGTATCGAGTGCTCACTCTATTGCTCTCTTGCGAAAGCATGGGAGTGCCAATTACCACAACATTTTCACCGTGAAAACGGTGATACGAGATTTTCCGGTGAACATATTTGAAAGGTCACACCCGTTCCCATCCCGAACACGGTAGTTAAGCTTTCAGAGCCGATGGTAGTGCCAAAAGTGCGAGAGTAGGTATTGCCGGAAATTTTTTACGAACCCCTTGGGCTCCTTTTGGAACCCGAGGGGTTTTTATTTGTATGGTTTCTCGAAATGATGCCGAATAAGTTGTTCGATAAATTTAACAGGTAGCCCAACAACATTGTCAGCGGTTCCTTCAAGTAAACGAAGGGGTAAAAGGCCATCCTGAAAGCCGCATGCA
>JACDOC010000051.1 GCA_017656295.1 Bacillus sp. (in: firmicutes)
CAAAAGGCTCATTTCCGACAAAGCATCTGCCACAACTTATTGCATGACCTAACCCCTTAGGCTCCTTTTGTCGTATGTAGTGAATATTAACCATGCCCGATATGCTTTTCACTAAAGACAAAAGCTCTTTCTTATTCTTCCTCTCTAATTCCATTTCCAACTCAATGGACTTATCAAAATGGTCCTCAATGGCCTTCTTGTTTCTCCCAGTAATTATGAGTATCTCCTCGATGCCAGATGCAACAGCTTCTTCTATTATGTACTGTATCGTAGGCTTATCCACTATAGGTAGCATTTCTTTCGGCTGTGCTTTTGTTGCTGGTAAAAACCTAGTGCCTAAGCCTGCGGCAGGTATTATGGCTTTGCGGACTTTCATCGAGTTACTCATCCCTCTCTAATTGCTTGAACTCTCTACCCAATGCCTTGTTAATCATCGTAACCATCTGGGTTCTTCTTCTGCCAGTTCCATGAGTCTCTACACATATCCTTAAGGCTCTTTTCTGCTTTCCATCCTAGCTCAGACCCTTGAGAGTCGAGTTTTATTAATATTGCTATTACCGCAAAAACTGGCCACAGCAAACTTAATGCCATTAAAGACAAGATAACATCCAGGAACCTTTTTTTGTTATTGGGTAGACTTTCACA
>JACDOC010000052.1 GCA_017656295.1 Bacillus sp. (in: firmicutes)
GAAAGAGACCGTGAAATCCGAGGTTTCATTCCAAACGAATATTGGACGATCGATGCAGGTTTTGTGAACCCGCAGAAGCCTCCTGATTTTAAAGCGAGGCTAACTCGTCGGGATGGTGAGAAAGCAGAAATAACAGGCGAGGGGGAAGTGAAGGGACTCGTCGAGGATATCAAAGCGGCGGATTATTGTGTAGTCGGCGTCAAACATGGCCAGCGCAAACGTAAACCAGTGGCACCCTTCACAACCAGCACAATGCAGCAAGCTGCATCTAGACGGTTCAATTACACTGCGCGTAAAACGATGGCTATCGCTCAGCAATTGTATGAGGGGCTTGATGTTGGCGAAGGTGATTCGTACGGTCTGATTACGTATATGCGTACAGATTCAACACAGGTGTCGAAAGAGGCGATTGGGGATGGCAGGCAATTTATCGAGAAGCGCTTTGGTAAAGAGTACCTTCCCGAGAATCCAGTCATCTACAAGACGCGTGCGCGCGGCGCTCAAGAAGCGCACGAGGCGATTCGCCCAACGTCTGTTTCCCGAACTCCCGAGCGGATTAAGTCGTATCTCTCTGCAGATCAGTTTAAATTATACAATCTCATCTGGAGACGTTTTGTCGCCTCCCAG
>JACDOC010000053.1 GCA_017656295.1 Bacillus sp. (in: firmicutes)
ATAGAGAATTTAATTCTTTTTGGGATAAAAGAAAAAACACTCCTTGGTGACCAGAAGGCTGTATCTCAATTAAGAGATTTTTTAGTAGAAAAAGGTATTAAAGAAAGAAACACAATTAAAGATAAAGAAACAGGTTTTTATACCATAGAGGTAAGTATAAATGGTCATTTGTCCCTAATAGACAGCAACTTGGTAAACTCTTTTGATTATCAGAAATGTTTCAGTTTAAGAAAAAAACTTATGTTAAATTCCCCTCCTCCCTATTTTATTCACAAAAATGGCCAAGAGATAAAAGTAGAATCAGAGAAATTACTCTGGTTGACCATTTTAGAGGAAGTGAAAAAAGGTTATGTAATTCAACGTTACAAAGGTCTGGGTGAAATGAATCCTGAACAGCTTTGGGAAACCACCATGAATCCCAAAAAGAGGGTGTTACTTCAAGTGACTATCCAAAATGCGGCTATGGCAGATGAGCTGTTTAGTGTCTTGATGGGAGAGGCAGTAGAGCCCAGGCGAGAATTCATTCAGACCCATGCCTTAGAAGCCAGCAGGCTGGATATTTAAGAGATAAGTTTCATATTGTTTCCTTACCTGGTAAGCT
>JACDOC010000054.1 GCA_017656295.1 Bacillus sp. (in: firmicutes)
CTTGAACGTTTGCCGAACATTGATCTTGGAAATAAAGAAACATTAGATGCTTTGCTACCCTGGTCACCTGATTTGCCGGATTACTGCAAATTGAAAGACTGATGTTATTCCCCATCTTGAGTCAAGGTGGGGATTATTTTACGGTTACCTTACACTTAGATAGATACAACATTTCGGTTTTAAAGTGGGAGAAGAAGGATTCAATACAGGCATTATCAAGGCAGTTTCCTTTGCGAGAGTGGCTGCCTATGATACCAACTCTTTTTAAACGATTGTTGTATTGTTTAGACGTGTATTGGAACCCTTGATCCGAGTGGAGGATAGTTCCTTGCATGTCTCTTTTTTTACTAGCTTCTTCGCGAGTATCTAAAACAAGTTTTATATCATTCCTCGTGGAAATCTTCCATGCAATAATCTCATTATTGTATATATCTTGGATAACGGATAAGTAATAAAAACGGTTTTGGAATGGCACATATGTAATATCTGTAACAAAAATTTTATTAGGTTCTTTAACTCTAAACTTTTGGTTCAAGAGATTTGGATAAATGACGGATGTTTCCT
>JACDOC010000055.1 GCA_017656295.1 Bacillus sp. (in: firmicutes)
CTTCTTCGGCTCCTAGTGCCAAGGCATCCACCGTGCGCCCTTCCTAGCTTATCCTTCGGTCGCTTTCTTGGTGAAACCTTTTGCGCTTTACGCAGTATCCAGTTTTCATAGAACGACTTGCGGCTTTAGCCGCTTAGCGTTACTTTGCGTCGTGGCGTCAGCCATCGACGTTCCTTATAACGCTACTTTGTCGCAACAGTTTGGCTTGTCTGAAGCCCTCTGACTTCCGGCTTCCGACCTCTGACCTCTGTTTTAGCGACAAGTATTAACTTATCACATCATCACAATCGCCGCAAGCTATAATTTTTACCAGCTTCCAGCTTTTGTTGGTGGAGCCAAGCGGGATCGAACCGCTGACCTCCTGCTTGCAAGGCAGGCGCTCTCCCAGCTGAGCTATGGCCCCACATTCTGAAATTGTCTGTTACATCCATACCCACCAGTATGGGTGTAACATCCGGAACTTCTCTCGAAGCTCCTTCAAAACCAAACAGAAGAACAAATCCCTCAAGACCCTCTCCTTAGTCTCCGTAGAAAGGAGGTGA
>JACDOC010000056.1 GCA_017656295.1 Bacillus sp. (in: firmicutes)
ACAAAGACAATGCAGTGAACTGGGGAGACCCTACCTTGCACGGAAAGCAAAGCCGTAAAGTGAGCATCTATAAATCAAAGGATGAAATGATGGCTCAGCAAGGCCGGAGTCGGAGGAGATCATAGTACCAAAGATGGTTAAGACAACAAAACTTAGCCTAGGGTAGGGTCTCTACTTTGTTTGTGCTTTTAAGGAGGTAAGAATCATGAATGCCCGAAAGGCTAACGACATCAGCGAAAAAGTTCGACAACTCAAAGAAAAGCTATATCATGCAGTCAAGGTAAGCAAGACGAGGAGATTTCCTATTTGTTGTCCCAACAAGGGCTTCTCCGACTTGCTTAGCGAATATTGATGCTTGAAGAACATCGGAAAGCCGTATGAGGGAAAACCTCACGTACGGTTTGATGAGGAGGGGCTGAACTAAAATTCAGTTCTTCACTCTACCTAGTTACTGATGGTGATTAACAGACACACAAACCACCGCCAAATTTAGCACATTCTGGGACTCCAGGGGGGTTAAAAAGGACACAC
>JACDOC010000057.1 GCA_017656295.1 Bacillus sp. (in: firmicutes)
CGGTTGTATATCCCGAGTAAAGACGCAAAGCATTTTTGTGAGTTGATATACTCATACATAATTCCATCAATGCGTTATAAATTGCCGTATAACCCCGTAACGACTTCGTTCGCTCGACTAGATCGAGCACGGGATAGGAGAAAATTAAGATAAACCTCCTATAATACGTCGGTTGCGTACTCAAAAATTGTGTACGCAAAAGTTATAGTCTGCACCATTAGTAATAATGGAGATTGTGTTGGCTGTTCGCCAATTAAAGCGTTACGCGAGCTGGGTTCAGACCGTCAAAGAATGGCGGCTCGTGGAAGTAATTCTACGTGCAAAACCGACTAATATCGGTGGAGTCCTTGCATTACAACCTGTCATATGCTAGGATAATACCGAGGGAAGTCGTAATCCTTCTTTCTATGGAACTCTCTAAAGAAGAAAAAGCTTATATTGCCGGATTTCTTGATGGAGATGGAAGTATTCACGTAAGACTGAAACCAAATTCGACCTATCGATATCGTTTTCAAATTTCGCCAGCAAT
>JACDOC010000058.1 GCA_017656295.1 Bacillus sp. (in: firmicutes)
GAGTAAAGTTAACCATTCATTTGAGTTAACATACAAAGAAAATCTCACGAATGAGAAACAGTTGTTGTTATTAGTCTTTACTTGCTTAGTTTTCAGTGATTTATGGATTTATTTACATATATTACTAGAAAGTTTAACTTCAGATGGGGGATTAGCTCAGCTGGGAGAGCGCCTGCCTTGCACGTAGGAGGTCAACAGTTCGATCCTGTTATTCTCCACCAATAAAATTAAACTTTTATGTTCATTAAATTACAATTGTTAAAGTCAACATATATGAAATAAGAAATAATCACATTCGTGTGAAAGTAAATTATTATCATATTAACTAAATAACTACAATCAACAGGATCTTCCTTGTTTTCTGTACTAAAGTACGACGCGGAAAAAAACTAAATTTTTTTCAGTGAAATATTAGATACATTAAATAAGGTAGTGAACGCAAATTAGAATAACAAAGATACATTTATTTGTATCGAACATTTTAATATTAATTAAAAAAGATATTAAGGGCCATAGGTG
>JACDOC010000059.1 GCA_017656295.1 Bacillus sp. (in: firmicutes)
CCACTTCTATTTGGTCTTTCTTTCTGACTTTATTTAATGTATTTCTGACTTTGTGCACGACACATCGTTGTACATCGGCTTTTGGATAGACAGATTTAAAAGCTTCTTCTAAGCCATTAAGACCATCAAACACGCCAAGTAATACTTCTTTTACTCCACGCTGATATAAATCTTGAAGAATTTCTTGCCATCCAAGAGCGCTTTCTTGACCTCCAACATAGAAGCCTAATATTTCTCGATAGCCATCTTCATTGACTCCAAGGACGATATAAATGACTTCCTTCGCATACGTATCACGACGGACTTTTATATATAAGCCATCTAGGTAAAGGACAGAATAACGCTTATTGAGTGGACGTTGTTGCCATTTTCGAATGTCTTCTATCGTCGCATCTGTAATATTGCTTATCGTGGTTGGGGAGTAACTAGAACCAAGAATTCGTTCGATAAATTTACCGATTTCTCGAGTGCTCATCCCACTTTGGTACATTTTAATAATCGCTTCTTC
>JACDOC010000060.1 GCA_017656295.1 Bacillus sp. (in: firmicutes)
TCGCTCAACGGATAAAAGCTACCCCGGGGATAACAGGCTTATCTCCCCCAAGAGTCCACATCGACGGGGAGGTTTGGCACCTCGATGTCGGCTCATCGCATCCTGGGGCTGTAGTCGGTCCCAAGGGTTGGGCTGTTCGCCCATTAAAGCGGTACGCGAGCTGGGTTCAGAACGTCGTGAGACAGTTCGGTCCCTATCCGTCGTGGGCGCAGGAAATTTGAGAGGAGCTGTCCCTAGTACGAGAGGACCGGGATGGACACACCGCTGGTGTACCAGTTGTTCCGCCAGGAGCACAGCTGGGTAGCTACGTGTGGAAGGGATAAGTGCTGAAAGCATCTAAGCATGAAGCCCCCCTCAAGATGAGATTTCCCATCACGTCAAGTGAGTAAGATCCCTGAAAGATGATCAGGTTGATAGGTCCGAGGTGGAAGCGTGGTGACACGTGGAGCTGACGGATACTAATCGATCGAGGACTTAACCAAGCAAGAAAAGCGGAAGCG